>NZ_JBLWIT010000070.1:0-4095 GCF_048381435.1 Rhodococcus mengyinensis
ATGACGATCGAGCAGACTCTCACCGACAAGGAACGCCTGGCAGGTCTCGACCTCGGCCAGCTCGAGCAACTGGTCGGGCTCGTCGAGTACGACGGCACCCGCGACCCGTTCCCGGTCAGCGGCTGGGACGCCGTCGTCTGGGTGGTCGGCAACGCCACCCAGACCGCCCACTACTTCCAGTCCGCGTTCGGGATGACCCTCGTCGCCTACTCCGGACCCACCACCGGCAACCGCGACCACCACAGTTTCGTCCTCGAATCCGGCGCCGTCCGCTTCGTCATCAAAGGCGCCGTGAACCCGGACAGCCCCCTGATCGAGCACCACCGCACCCACGGCGACGGCGTCGTCGACATCGCCCTCGCCGTCCCCGACGTCGACAAGTGCATCGCCCACGCCCGCGCCCAGGGCGCCACCGTCCTCGACGAACCGCACGAGGTGACCGACGAGCACGGCACCGTCCGCCTCGCCGCGATCGCCACCTACGGCGACACCCGCCACACCCTCGTCGACCGCAGCAACTACACCGGCCCCTACCTGCCCGGCTACACCTCGCGGGCGTCGTCGCACACCAAACGGGACGGCGCCCCCAAGCGGCTGTTCCAGGCCCTCGACCACGTCGTCGGCAACGTCGAACTCGGCAAGATGGACCACTGGGTCGACTTCTACAACCGAGTCATGGGCTTTACGAACATGGCCGAGTTCGTCGGCGAGGACATCGCCACCGACTACTCCGCCCTGATGTCCAAGGTCGTCTCCAACGGCAACCACCGGGTCAAGTTCCCCCTCAACGAACCCGCCCTCGCCAAGAAACGCTCGCAGATCGACGAATACCTCGACTTCTACCGCGGTCCCGGCGCCCAGCACCTGGCGCTGGCCACCAATGACATCCTCACCGCCGTCGACCAGCTCACCGCCGAGGGCGTCGAATTCCTGGCCACCCCCGACTCCTACTACGAGGACCCCGACCTGCGGGCCCGGATCGGCAACGTCCGCGCCCCGATCGCCGAACTGCAGAAACGCGGCATCCTCGTCGACCGCGACGAGGACGGCTACCTGCTGCAGATCTTCACCAAACCCCTCGTCGACCGCCCCACCGTGTTCTTCGAACTCATCGAACGCCACGGCTCCCTCGGCTTCGGCATCGGAAACTTCAAAGCCCTCTTCGAAGCCATCGAACGCGAACAAGCCGCCCGCGGAAACTTCTGAGCGGGCGGCAGTGCAGCGGGCGCGAGGCGGCGGGTCCGTTACCCGGGATCAGCGCACCCGCGGGGACTTCCGCGTGCTCACGGCGATGCGATTCCACGCGTTGATCGTGAGCACCAGCGAGATGAGCTGCGCCAGTTCCGTCTCCTCGAAGTACTCCTCCGCCTCCTCGTACACCGAGTCGGGGACGAAGCCGTCGGTCAGCACGGTGATCGCCTCGGCGAGCGCGAACGCGGCACGCTCCTTGTCGGTGTACAGCCCGTGCGCCTCCTCCCACGCGCCCAGCAGGTACAGCTTCTGTTCGCTGATGCCGATCTTGCGGGCATCGGCGGTGTGCATGTCGATGCACCACGCACAGTGATTGATCTGAGAGCAACGGGTGAGCACCAGCTCGACCAGCTCCGGGTCGAGGCCCTGCCGTGCCGCGGCGTCGAGGGCGATCATCGCCTTGTAGACGGCGGGGGCCTTGCGGGCGAGGTCGACGCGGGTCTTGCGCTCTGTTGTGGTCATACGAGAACAGTAAGCGCGAAATAGCCCATCTGTATGGTTCAATTCGTGCATGGAAACTTGGGCCAATTCGGGTCTGGGCCGCGACCTCCATCTCGACCTCACCGCGTCCGGCGGCGGACGGGCGCCGGGGGTGCGCGCGAACCTGGTTTCCGCTCTGCGCGAGTCGATTCGATCGGGACGGCTCGTCGCAGGCACCACCCTCCCGCCGTCCCGCACCCTGGCCCTCGACCTCGGCATCGCCCGCAACACCGTCGCCGAGGCGTACTCCGAACTCGTGGCCGAGGGCTGGCTCACCGCCCGGCAGGGGTCGGGGACCCGGGTCGCTGATCGGGCAGGTCGGCCGGCCCGACGTCCGCACACCCGCTCCACGGCGGCGCCCCGACCGGCGTTGAGCCTGATGCCCGGTTCTCCCGACGTCGGGGAATTTCCGCGTGCCGCCTGGATGGCGTCGGCCCGCCGCGCGCTCTCCGCGGCACCCAACGACGCGTTCGGACCGGGTGATCCGCGGGGACGTCCCGAGCTCCGTCACGCTCTCGCCGAATACCTTCCTCGTGCACGAGGAGTGCGCACCGATCCCGACCACATCGTGGTCAGTGCGAGCTCGGGGCACGGACTGTGGTTGCTCGCCCGCGCCGTGAAGGGGCCGATCGCCGTCGAAGGGTATGGGTTGCATCTGCATCGCGAGCTGCTCGGCGATGCCGGCGTGTCCACCGTCCCCCTGTACCTCGACAACCGCGGAGCGCAGCCCCCGGATGCGACGGGCAGGCAGCTGTCGGCAGCGTTGCTCACCCCGGCTCATCAATTCCCTACCGGCGGGCCGCTCCATCCCGGCAGGAGAACGGCTTTCGTGGAATGGGCACGTGCGGCGAGGGCGATCGTGATCGAGGACGATTACGACGGGGAGTTCCGGTACGACCGCCAACCCGTCGGCGCGCTGCAGGGTCTGGCCCCGGACGAGGTGGCCTATCTGGGCACGGTGAGCAAAACTCTCTCCCCCGCGATCCGCGTGGGCTGGATGGTGCTGCCGGAACGGCTGATCGACCGTGTTCTGGCAGTCAAGGGCGGATACGAGAGGTGGGTCAGTTCGACGGACCAGCTCACCCTGGCAGACTTCATCGAGAGGGGCGCATTCGATCGGCACGTCCGCAGGATGCGCACGCTCTACCGCCGCCGGCGCGACACCCTCGTCGAAACCCTCGCCGCCCGTGCACCACACGTGCACGTCACCGGCATCGCGGCCGGTTTGCACGCCGTCCTCGAACTTCCCGACGGGACCGAGGCGGCCACCGTCGACCGGGCCGCGTCCCTCGGCCTCGCGGTGGAGGGTCTGCGCACGTTCCGTCATCCGGGCGCTCCCGCGGACCGGTCCGACGGACTCGTCGTCGGCTACAGCACGCCGTCGTCCGCGCGTTTCTCGGCCACTCTCGATGCCCTGTGCCGCGCGCTGCCCACTCCGTGAGCAGAATTTCCTATGGGACTGGTCGGAATGCGTGTCGTGCGGTTACAGTCTGATCCGTGACCGAATCCGGCGTGATCGACTCAGGTGAGCTGCTGACGCGGCGTCGCCATGTCGATTTCGCACTGGTGTGTACCTCGAGGTGTCCGATCTCCTGATCGGACCCGTCCCGGCGTGACGTTTCTCCACGCCGGGTTCTTCCTGCACACCCTCGTTTTCGAAGGATTCGTACTGTCATGACCACTGCATCCGTTTCGCATCTCGCGTCGGTCATCGGCGCCACCCGCGACGCCGTGTCCGAGGATTCCGCGAACGCTCACGTCGTCTTCCGCGCGTCCGCGCAGGCGCACGATGCCGTCGCGAGCACCGTCACGCTCGGCAAGTACAGCGTCGAGGTGGACGAGCCTCCGGCGCTCGGCGGCGACAATTCGGCGGCCAATCCCGTGGAGTACTACCTCGCGTCGCTGCTCTCGTGCCAGGTGGTCACGTACCGCTTCTGGGCCGAGAAGCTCGGTGTCCGCGTCGACGACATCTCGGCGCGGGCGGAGGGCGACCTCGACGTACGCGGGTTCTTCGGCTTCGACGACGCCGTCCGTGCCGGGTTCGGCGAGGTGCGGGTCGTCGTGACGCTGACCGGCCCGGAATCGCGGGAGCGCTACCTCGAACTGCAGGAGGCGGTGGATGCGCACTGCCCCGTCCTCGACCTGACCCGCAATCAGACCCCGGTCCGCACCGTGGTCGAAACACTCACCGGCGAAAACTGATTCACCACATCCACCTCACCGAATCTGGAGCACACCACTCGTGACCGAGAGCATCGATCCCACCGTCAACTGGTCGTTCGAGACCAAGCAGATCCACGCCGGGCAGACGTCCGACGCGACCACCAAGGCGCGGGCGCTGCCGATCTACCAGACCACCTCGTA
>NZ_JBLWIT010000071.1:0-53618 GCF_048381435.1 Rhodococcus mengyinensis
ATGACGATCGAGCAGACTCTCACCGACAAGGAACGCCTGGCAGGTCTCGACCTCGGCCAGCTCGAGCAACTGGTCGGGCTCGTCGAGTACGACGGCACCCGCGACCCGTTCCCGGTCAGCGGCTGGGACGCCGTCGTCTGGGTGGTCGGCAACGCCACCCAGACCGCCCACTACTTCCAGTCCGCGTTCGGGATGACCCTCGTCGCCTACTCCGGACCCACCACCGGCAACCGCGACCACCACAGTTTCGTCCTCGAATCCGGCGCCGTCCGCTTCGTCATCAAAGGCGCCGTGAACCCGGACAGCCCCCTGATCGAGCACCACCGCACCCACGGCGACGGCGTCGTCGACATCGCCCTCGCCGTCCCCGACGTCGACAAGTGCATCGCCCACGCCCGCGCCCAGGGCGCCACCGTCCTCGACGAACCGCACGAGGTGACCGACGAGCACGGCACCGTCCGCCTCGCCGCGATCGCCACCTACGGCGACACCCGCCACACCCTCGTCGACCGCAGCAACTACACCGGCCCCTACCTGCCCGGCTACACCTCGCGGGCGTCGTCGCACACCAAACGGGACGGCGCCCCCAAGCGGCTGTTCCAGGCCCTCGACCACGTCGTCGGCAACGTCGAACTCGGCAAGATGGACCACTGGGTCGACTTCTACAACCGAGTCATGGGCTTTACGAACATGGCCGAGTTCGTCGGCGAGGACATCGCCACCGACTACTCCGCCCTGATGTCCAAGGTCGTCTCCAACGGCAACCACCGGGTCAAGTTCCCCCTCAACGAACCCGCCCTCGCCAAGAAACGCTCGCAGATCGACGAATACCTCGACTTCTACCGCGGTCCCGGCGCCCAGCACCTGGCGCTGGCCACCAATGACATCCTCACCGCCGTCGACCAGCTCACCGCCGAGGGCGTCGAATTCCTGGCCACCCCCGACTCCTACTACGAGGACCCCGACCTGCGGGCCCGGATCGGCAACGTCCGCGCCCCGATCGCCGAACTGCAGAAACGCGGCATCCTCGTCGACCGCGACGAGGACGGCTACCTGCTGCAGATCTTCACCAAACCCCTCGTCGACCGCCCCACCGTGTTCTTCGAACTCATCGAACGCCACGGCTCCCTCGGCTTCGGCATCGGCAACTTCAAAGCCCTCTTCGAAGCCATCGAACGCGAGCAAGCCGCCCGCGGAAACTTCTGAGCGAGAGGATCACTCCACAAGGCCGGTGAGCAGGGAATGTCGTCGACGATTGTGCAGCGACTTTCCCGCGGAATCGGTGCCGTCCCGAATACGATGACGCCATGAGCCCTACCGAGGCAGTGGTGGCCGGTGCCGGTCCGACCGGGCTCACGCTCGCGCTGGAACTGGCGCGTCGGGGTGTGGAGGTGCGGATCCTCGACAAGTCGCCCGAGCCGTTCGCGGGTTCGCGGGGAAAGGGATTGACCGCGCGCAGCCAGGAAGTGATGGACGATCTCGGCATCGTCGACGAAATCCTCGAGGCCGGGTTCCGGCACCTGCCCAGCCGGGTCGCGGTGCGCGGCCAGGTGGTGCGCGACAGCGACCCGCACGCGGACCTGAGCCCCACCCCCGATCGGCCCTACGACGGCGGTCTGATGATCCCGCAGTGGCGGACAGAGCAGATCCTGCGAGAAAGACTGTCGGAGTTCGGGATCGACGTGGAGCGCGGTGTCGAGGTGGTCGGCTTCGAGCAGACCACCGACAAGGTGACCGTCCGGCTCGCCGGCGGCGGGACCGTCATGGCGCGCTACCTGGTCGGCTGCGACGGCGGGCGCAGCGCGGTGCGCAAGGCGCTCGGGGTGACGTTCGAGGGGACGGGCGGCATCGAGGGCATGCTCCTCGGCGACGTGTCCGTCGACGGGCTGGTCCCCGATCGCTGGTACCAGTGGACGCACCCCGAGCGGGGGTTCGTCGCGTTGTGCCCGTTCCGTGGAATCAACTCCTGGCAGTTCCAGGGCGTGCCGTTCGCGGACTTCGACGAGGAGGGCAACCTGCCCGAACCGTCGCTCGAGTACTTCCAGCGGGTTCTCGACGACATCGCCTGCGGCCCCGGCGTGCGATTGTCCGAACCGACGTGGCTGTCCACCTGGCATGTGAACGTGCGGATGGTGGACCGCTTCCGCGACGGTCGGGTGTTCCTGGCCGGGGACGCGGCCCACGTTCATCCGCCGTCCGGTGGGCTCGGGATGAACACGGGAATCCAGGACGCCTACAACCTCGGGTGGAAACTCGCTCTCGTCCTGGCCGGCTCCGCGGACCCGTCGCTCCTCGACACCTACCAGGAGGAACGCTTGCCGCTCGCGCGCTGGACGCTCGGGGTGAGCAGCGCGGGACTGCAGAAGGTGGCCGCGAGCCTCGGGCGCGAGGACTCCGAGGGGTTTGCGGGCGCGGTGACCGAGGACGGTCAGCAACTCGGTCTGGGCTACCCGTGGAGTTCGCTGTCGCGGGAGGGGGACGCGACGACGGGTCTGCGCGCCGGAGATCGCGCACCCGACGCGCCCTGCCTGAGCCCCGACGGCACGCCGCTGCGGCTGTTCGACGTGTTCCGGGGGACGCACTTCACGGTCCTCGGGTTCGGCGGCGGCTCCCGGCACATCCTGCAGACCCTGGCCGAAGACGCGCCCGACGACGTGACGTACGTGGTGGTGGGCGATTCCCGAGGTCCCGGCGTGGACGTCGTCGACGACCGCGGTTTGGCGCGCAGCGCATACGGGGCACACGGTGGCACGCTGGTGGTGGTGCGCCCCGACGGGTACGTCGCGCTCACCGCCGCGGCCACCGCGGCCGACGACGTCATCGACTATCTCGGTCGACTGGTGGGGAGGTCGTCCTGACGAAAGGCTGAACGATGCGACACAAGGACGAGGAACGGGACTACGACGAGGCCGATCTCGAGGTCGGGCCCCCGAAGGACCACGCGGCAGGCCCGACCGCTGTCGCGGTGTCGATGAAGCGCGCGCTCGAGCACATGGGCGTGGTCCGCACGGCCGAGACGTTGCTGCAACTGAACCAGGCCGAGGGGTTCGATTGCATGAGCTGTGCGTGGCCCGATCCGGAGCCGGGCCACCGGCACGCCGCGGAGTTCTGTGAGAACGGCGCCAAGGCGGTGGCAGAAGAGGCCACCCGCGACCGCGCGACACCCGAATTCTTCGCCCGCCACAGTATCGCCGAGCTCGACTGTCACAGCGAGCACTGGCTGGGTCAGCAGGGCCGGATCACGCATCCGATGGTGAAGCGGCCCGGCGGAACGCACTACGAGCCCATCGAATGGGACGAGGCCTTCACCCTGATCGGGGATCAGCTGAACGCCCTGGACAGTCCGGACGAGGCGATCTTCTACACGTCCGGCCGGGCGTCCAACGAGGCGGCGTTCGCGTACCAGCTGTTCGTCCGCGCGTTCGGGACGAACAATCTGCCCGACTGTTCCAACATGTGTCACGAATCGACCAGCATCGCGCTGCAGGAGTCGATCGGCATCGGCAAGGCCAGCGTCACGATGGACGACGTCTATCAGGCGAAACTCATTGTGCTGCAGGGCCAGAATCCGGGGACCAATCATCCGCGGATGTTGTCGGCGCTGGAGAAGGCCAAGCGGAACGGTGCGAAGATCCTCTCGATCAACCCGCTCCGTGAGGCGGGCCTGGTCAACTTCAAGAATCCGCAGACGCCCCGCGGCATGGTGGGCCCGGGCACCGACTTGTCCGACATGCACCTGCCTATCGCACTGAACGGCGACCTGGCCCTGCTTCAGGCGTTCGGCTCACTGCTCGTCGAATGGGATGCCCTCGATCAGGAGTTCATCGACCAGCACACGATCGGATTCGAGCTGTGGAAGCAGCACGTCACCGACATCGACTGGGACGTCGTCACCCGCACGACCGGGCTGTCGCGGGAACAGATCACCGACGCGGCCCGGCTCCTGCGGGATTCCGACGCCACCGTGTTCTGCTGGGCGATGGGACTCACCCAGCACCACAACTCGGTGGCGATCATCAAGGAAGTCACCAATATCGCTCTCGCTCAGGGAAACATCGGCAAACCCGGTGCCGGGCTGCTGCCGGTGCGCGGGCACTCGAACGTACAGGGCGACCGCACGATGGGGATCTGGGAGCGTCCGCCGCGGCACTTCCTGGACGCGCTCGCGAAGGAATTCGACTTCGATCCGCCCCGCGAGAACGGGTACGACACCGTCGATTCCATCCGGGCGATGCGTGACGGCAAGGCGCACTTCTTCCTCGGGCTGGGCGGCAACTTCGTCCAGGCCGCCCCGGACACCGACGTCACCGCCGCCGCACTGCGCAAGACCCGGATGACGGTCCACATCTCGACGAAGATCAACCGCTCGCATCTCGTGTGCGGTGACACCGCCCTGATCCTGCCGACGAAAGGCCGCACCGAGCAGGACGTCCAGGCCGGCGGGCCGCAATTCATCTCGGTCGAGGACTCGACGTGCTCGGTCCACGCCTCCCGTGGTCCATTGAAACCGGCCAGCCCGCACCTCGATTCGGAGGTGGGGATCGTCACCCGCATCGCGGAGGCCACGATCGGCGACCGCTACGGTCTCGAGTGGAAGAAGATGCGGGACGACTACGCGAACATCCGCCTGCACATCTCCCGGGTGGTGCCCGGCTGTGAGGGGTACGAGGTCAACGTCCGCCGGCCGGGCGGGTTCGTCCTGCCGCACCCGCCGCGCGATTCCCGCACGTTCCCCACCCACTCGGGGCGCGCCGAATTCGCGGTGTCCCCGATCGAGGTGCTGCAGGTGCCCCCGCGGCACGTGATCCTGCAGACGATCCGCAGCCACGACCAGTTCAACACCACGATCTACGGGCTCAGCGATCGCTACCGCGGAATCGAGGGCGGCCGCCGCGTGATCTTCCTGCACCGCGACGACATCGCCGCCCTCGGATTCGACGACGGCGACATGGTCGACCTCTTCACGCACTGGGCAGAAGACGACCGCGTCCGCTGTGCCCACGATTTCCGGATCGTCGAATACGACACGCCCCGGGGTTCGGCCGCCGCCTACTACCCGGAGACCAACCCGCTCGTCCCGCTCGATTCCACGGCGGCAGGCAGCAACTGTCCCACGTCGAAGTCCGTCATCGTCTCCCTGGAACATGCCGGCAAATACAGCGCCGAATTCCCACCGGAGGCGAGCCAGGACGAGGTCGGATCGGACCGATTCCACAAGTCGACCCCCCAGCCGAAGCACCTCTCCTGACGTGAGTGGCATCGTGTGCCCCGGCACGCTTTCCCACTCACCTGCGCAGGTGAGCGGCGATGTGTCCGGGGGTGCGCTTCGGCGCTCACGTCACCGGGCGAACCGGACATTCTGCACTTACAGTGAATGACTGTGACCGCCTCCGTTCTGTCGCTGCTGTTCGCGCTACCGCTCGGGGCCAAGTTCTCCGAGCGCACGGTCACACGCGCCGACTGGCTGTGGGCGTCCGCCCTCACCGCGGCGATCGCGGTCCTGGTCGTGGTCGGCGACCCGCGGCCGGGCGTCGAGCGCGCGGAGACCCGGCACTGGGTCGTGATCTGCCTGATCGGGCTGCCCTTCGTCCTCGCGTGCCTGCTGGGTGCGCGGTCGGGTAGCCGGTCGCGGCGCGCGCTGCTGCTGGGGCTGGCGGGCGGCGCGTTGTTCGGGGTGGCAGCGGTACTGACGAAGGGTGTGGTGCACCTCGCCGGTGAGGGGCCGAGGCCGCTGTTCAGCTCGCTCGAGTTGTACGCGCTCGTCGTGGTGGGAGCCGCCGCGGTCGCGCTGGCGCGCGGCGCCGCCGTCGTGGAGGACACGGGCACCGATCCGGCTCAGCCCCTGTCCCGGTCGCGCAGGTAGGTCGCCAGCGGTTCGTGGCGTTGTATGCGTGACACGGCGATTCGACGCGCCGCCACCCACATCAGCGCGGAGACGACGACGGCGAGGGCGACGCACAGAGCGAAGTCCGCGGTGCCGATCCGCGTGTGCACATCGGCCGGTCGCACGAGGCGCCACAGCACGACCGGGACGACGGCGATTGCCACCGAGAACGCCGGGAACACCCCGTACGGCACCACCAGCAGGATCAGCCATCGGACGACGACGGTGCGCCACCGGCCGCGTTGCTCCCACCGCCACCGCAACGACCGCTGGTGGTACGGGAAGAACACCCCGACCAGACTCGACCCGGCGAGTGCACCGAACGGGCACAGCGCCACCGCGACCACCACCACCGCCGTGAACAGCCAGTCCTGCTCGACGACACCCACGGCGATCGCGATGGTCGCGCAGATCGGGGCGATCAACATCCACAGCGCCACCGCCTTGGCGGCGAGCAACGCACCCAGCGCGTCCCGGTCGTCGAGCGTGGCGAGAACGCGCTCGCGGTCCGGTGCCAGCACGTTGGTGGCGGTGACGTCGGCGTACATCCAGCCGGCGAGGGCCAGGGCGAAACCCGACGGTCCGGTCCATTCGAACAACCAGTTCCGGGGGAGCAGGAACCAGGCCCCGATCATCAGGACGGCGTTGAACGCAACGGTCGCCAGGGTGTCTGCCGGGTTGCGCCAGATCCTGATCCACTCCGCGCGAAGAGCGGCCATGCCGTTCAGCGTAAAGCGTCGGGCGGGCCGTCGGAGCCGTGTCGGCAGGATCCCGGACGGTCGGGACGCCGGTCCCTTCCACCTGGGACATCAGGTCGGCGACAGTGGTGCGATCCGAGAGAAAGGCCTGTCGTGACCATCGACGACGAGGAGGCGGCCGGGTCCGTCACCCTGATGGACAGCCTCCCCGACCGCCACCGGACGGTGCTGCGACTCCGGCTCGCGCACCGCCTCCCGGCCGTCGAGGTGGCACGCATCCTCGGGACGAACGTCGAGGCCGTACTTCTCCTCCAGCATGCGGCACTCAACCTCCTCCGGCGGCAACTCGCCGCGGGGGCGGTGGTCGACGGCGACCGTCCGGCGAGCGGATGGCAGTGATCGACGCTGCGAGCTCCCGCGGTGCCGCCTCTTTCACGTCGTCTCGGCGGTGTGCCGCCGCATTCGTGGAGTTTGCCGACCCACAGGTTCATTCTGAGGAGGGTCGGAAAGGAGAGCCACAATGATGACAATCATCACCAGAGTTGTGCTTCGCGACGAGGGTGCCGAGCGATGGGACCGCGCAATGCATGAGCGGGTTACTGCGGCGCGTGAAAAGCCAGGGTGGATTTCAGCGCAACTTCTCAAGGGGGTCGATGAGCCACTCGAGCGCGCCATCGTCGGTGTCTGGGAAACGAGAGAAGACTGGTCGGCCTGGCATCATGACGAAGCCTTCCGCGCCACTCGTGACGAGCTTGTGGGACTTGAAGCCGGCCAGATGGATTCCACGTGGTTCGAGGTGGTCCAGAACACTGCGACTGAAGAAGACTGATCGGGGTGTCGGTAGCTACCGCTGGAACAGAGCACGTGTGGTCCGGGCGTGCTGATCGAGCCGCGCCCGGACCACCAGGGATCCGGTTGTGCCGGACTTTCGGTTCGGCGGTGCAGATCCGGATTCGTCGAAGCATGCTCCGTTAAATGTTCGACGAAGTGAAGAGGAGTTCCCTCCTACACGAACTCGTGCCCGGAATGTGACGCTGCTTCACCGCCATCCATGCGTTGGCATGCTCAACGTGCGGTCGCGCTCGACGACGGCCCCTGCCCCGGCCTGCCTTCTGTCGCCGGTACCCACGCGCCGCCGACGAACACCGTTCCGGCTCCGCGGATCTGGCTGCAGCGAAGGGCCGCCACCTGAGCGCGGCTTCGAGCAGATTGGCGGACTCCGTTCCAGAGACGACGATGATCCTGAACCATCTGGGGTTGGCGATAGCCATGGAAACGAACGCTGAGGAGAGCAACGCAATCTTTCGAAGCTGGCGAGACTCCCTGCATGATCTTGCTCGACGTCCCAACGTCGTCTGCAAGATCGGTGGTCTAGGCCTGCCCTTCTGGGGTTTCGGCCTCGAAAGTCGGGAGACCAAGGCCGGTTCGGATGAACTGGCAGAGATCTGGCGCCCATACGTCGAAACCGCGGTGGAGGCGTTTGGTGCTGACCGCTGCATGATGGAGAGTAACTTTCCGCCGGATGCTCGATCGTGCGGATTCGTTCTCCTGTGGAATGCGCTGAAGTCCGTTACGGAAGCCTGCTCTGCCTCGGAGAGGACGGCACTGTTCAGTCGTACGGCGAGGCGTGTTTACCGAATCCCGTCCGTTGGACAGGCGGACGTGCGCGGCCTCCGCGGCCGTGGACCGGGGGCCTCCGCACGCCCTGATGCTGTGACCGTTCAGGCCAACGCTGTGGCGACGGCCTCGGCCGCGGCGAATCCGGCGTTGTCCAGTTCGTCGTTCACCGGTGTCGGGCAGGACGACAGTTTCACGACGACGACGCCCCGGTCGACGTCGATGTAGATGGACTGACCGTAGATGCCCAGACACAACAGCACACGCCGATCGGGGTGGGGAATCCAGAACTGATTTCGGTACATTCCGCCCGGGAACGGCGTTCCGGTCGGCGATTGGGAATATGCCTCATGCGAATCGGGCGCGCCACGTAGGGAATCGTCGATCCAGTGCAGCGGCACGACCTGTTCGGTGCCGATGCGTCCGCCGCGGCGGAGCATCTCACCGAATCGCGCAACGTCCCGGAGTGTCGCGGCGAGGCCGCCGTCCGCGAAAACGGCTCCGGCACGGTCTACCCCGGCGTCCATGTCGTCGGCGGCGAACTTCGACCACACGAGCCGCGACAGCAATGCCGGCATACGGTCGGCGGCGGCGCGTTCGCATACCCAGCCGAGTACATCCGTTTCGCACGATCGGTATTCGAAAGGGCCGCCGTGGGGGCGAGCCGCTTTCAGCATCGGAAGGAACTGGTAGAGCGACGGCGGTACCCAATCGTCGACGCGCGGAATCCAGCCCACGGCCTGATCGAGGTAGCGCACCTCGGCGCCCGGTTCCAGATATTCTTCGGAGAATCGGATGCCGGAACGCATGTCGAGGATGTGGCGCACAGTGGCACCCGCGTAGCCGGAGTTCGCTAGCTCCGGAATGTACTCGGTGAGTGCGGCTTCGGGGTCCAGCAGACCGGCCGCGATCAAGTTTGCCGCGACGGTTCCGACGATTGATTTGCTGACCGAGAACAGCATGTGCGTCCGGCCGGGTTCGAGGTCTCCGGGATACAACTCGGCGCGCACGGTGCCGTTGTGAAGAACCATGAACCCGTCGGTGTAGGTGCGGTCGAGCACCGAACGGAGGGTCTCGGTGCCGACGGGGAGGTCGAGATCGAGCGGGTCGCCGTCGGTGAGTCGCAGTGGCTCCGATCCGGCAGCGACCCGTGCGGTCGGCACGACTTGCCGCATTCGGCCGAAGGTGTACCGGTTGGCCGGTGGGCTCTGCCAATCAGCAAGGCTGACAAACGACTTGGTATCGATCATTTCACTGCCTCGCTGCTCTGTCCGGCGGCGACAATGACCGCCTGCTCGTGGGTAAAGCTCATTTCGGGTGTCGGCCGGCGGAAGCCGCGTGTGAGCCAGACGAGGTAGACGATTCCGATTGCCAACCAGGAGATTCCGGAGATCAGTGCATGCTCGCTGAGCTGGGTGATCATGTACAGCGTCACCGCGGCGCCGACGAGCGGCAAGACCACGAAGCGGACTGCACTCAACTGCCGTGTGGCGTAGTTTCGCAGGTAGTACACGATGACGCAGAGGTTGACTGCGGTGAAGGCCGTGAACGCGCCGAAGTTGATGAATCCCGTCGCGGTCTCGAGCGGCATGTTCATACCGAGGAGGCACATGCTGCCCGTGACGAGCACGCAGAACACGGGAGTCCGGGTGCGGCCGTTGAGCTTTCCGAACAATCGGCGGGGAAGCACGCCGTCGCGGCCCATGATGAACAGTAGACGGCTCGAGCTGAGCTGGACGGCGAGGCAGGATGCCGATCCGGCGATGATTCCGGCGAGGTTGGTCCAATCTGCGAAGAACTGACCACCGACCTGCACCGACATCGCGTACGACGCGGCCTGCGCATCGTCGAAGATGTCGCCGGGGTGGACGAGCTGCATGACATATGCCACGGCGAAGAAGATGACGCCGCCGATCGAGACGATCCAGATGATGGCCCGCGGGATGTTTCGCGCGGCGTCCTTGGTCTCCTCGGCGAGTGTGGTTACCGCGTCGAAACCGAGAAACGAGTATGCCGCGATCGCCGCTGCCGCGGAGATGCCGGCGACCGTGCTGTTGGAGTTCCAGAACGGCTCGCTGTACGAGGCGACGGGATTGCCGACGAGGAACTTGATGCAGTACGCGAAGAAGAGCAGTACCAAGAAGGTGGAGACGGCGAGCAGCAGCCGGTTGAGACGATCGGCGAGCGCGATCCCGATGACATTGATCGCCGTCGTCAAGCCGGCGTTGATCAACATCCACAGCCAGATCGGAACCGCCGGGAACTGTGCGTTGAGCAGGATCGACTGCGCCAGCCACGCGACCATCGGCAAGAACAGGTAGTCCAACAGGATCGCCCATCCGACCAGGAACCCGGCCGCCGAGCCGAGGTTGCGGCGGGCGTAGAAGTACGCCGAACCCGAGACCGGGTAGATGCGCGCCAGCCGTGCGTAGCTCAGTGCGGTGAGCAGCATCGCCCCGGTCGCGACCAGGAACGCCGTGGGCGCGGTGCCGGCACTGACGACTGCGATCACGCCGAAAATAATCATGACCAGGCTCGGAGCCATGTAGGACAACCCGAATGCCACTACTGACGGAAGTGTCAGTCGCGGCGTCAACTGTGGTTCGTCAGTCGCTGTCGCGACCCGCGATTCCGTCATGCGAACTCCTTGAAGTAGTGCTGTGGCGACGACCACTAAACTCTGCCCAAACGATGTTGTCAACGCTGTTGACAACTTTGTGGGTAGCGCAATGTGCGGGTGCTGTGTTGCTACGGTGGATCGGTCGAGGGATCGAGGGGAGCACGATGGCGAAGGACACCGCTCGCGCCACAACGCCGGCGCGGGCCACGCGGCGTGAACGCAAGGGGCTGCAGCAGGAAGCCGCGGTGAAGGCCGCGTTCGAACTCGCTCAGCGTGACGGCGCCGCCGGGCTGACCATGCGTCGCCTCGGCGAGGAACTGAAGGTCGATGCGACGACTCTGTACCGGCTGTTCCGCGACAAGGACGAGTTGCTGCTGGCCGTCTACGACCACGCGACCGCTGTCGAACTCGAGGAGATCGGGGACGTGCCCGACAGCGAACACTGGCAGGACACGTTGCGGCGCATCGCCGATCGGATCTGGGCGACCGCGGTCCGTTCGCCTGCCATCGCGGCGCTGACGTTCGCCCGTACGACGGGCGGTCCGGCAGAGCGCCGAATGGTCGAGCTGATCCTCGAGACGTTCGCGCGGTCGGGCCTTTCTCGCGAAGCCACGGTCCGGTACTACCGGGCATTCGCCGACGCCACGCTCGGGCTCGCCGGGCAGGTCGCCGTCCTTGCCACCCTGGACCCCGAGATCCAGGCGAAGGACGCCGCGTCATGGACGCGCATCTACGCGCATCTTCCCGACGGCGAGTATCCGACGGCCCGTGCCCACATCACGGAGCTGACCGGCATCGATCGTCGGACGATCTACGATCTGGTGGTCGAGGCTGTGCTGGCGGCCGCCGAGCGCGAAAGCGCCGAGTCCGCCTAGCGAATCGCGAGCGGCTCGAACGACACCGTTCGTGCCGCCACAGCACCGACGGGGTAGTGAGCGACGGGGACGCGGATGCCGTCATCGAAGCCATTACGACCGCGAGAACGTCGACGGCATCTGTGGGTGCAGTTACCGAGCAGACCAGTTCGTATCGAACGGCTTTCTCTGCCAGCGGCTCTATTTTCCGGCAGCGCCGCGTTTCCGCAAGTCAATCCCCCGACACTCACTGCCTACCTGCGTGGCGTTCGCCTCGACCGGGTTCATCGCGAGCTTATTTGCGGTGCAGCGCGCACGGCGCTGAGAACGGAGACGGGCGACAGGCCGCGGATCAGCCCGCGTTCGCCGCGTCGTCGGCATCCCACAGCCCGCGCTGCTCGAGTCCTTCGATCAGGTGATCTGCGCCGTCCAGAATGTGCGATTCCATGAGAGTCTTTGCTCTCTTGCTCGCGTGCTTGCGCAAGGCTTCGAGCAGGACGGGATGCTCCTGCTGCGTGGTGGTGATGTGGCCCTCGATGGTGGCGTAGAAGCGGTTCGGAAGATTCGTGACGACGGAGCCCAGGAGTCGGGCGAGGCGCGGAGAGTCCGCGGTCAGGTTGATCTTGCGGTGGAACGCGTGACCGAGGGAGGCGATACGTTCCGTGTCGCCCTGGGCGATGGCGTCCTGGTGCTGCCGGAGGATTCCCTCGAGTTCGGCGATCTGCTGGGGGGTGATGTTCTTCGCGGCCCTGGCAGCCAGTTCACCGGCCAGTTGCGCCTGAGCCCAGAAGAGGTCACGCACGTCTTGCTTCGTGAACGGGGCCACGACGAAGCCTCGACGGGGGACCAACTCGACGAAGCCTTCGCTCCGGAGTGCAAGAAGCCCCTCGCGGACAGGCGTCGTGCTGACTCCCACGGCTTCGGCAATCCGCTCGATGCGGAGGAAATCGCCTGCACGCACGTCGCCGGAAATGATCATCTCGCGTACATACGAGGCAACTTCCTCCGGAAGTTGCTGTCGCCTTGATCTGTCATGCAGCGGCATCGGCGGTCGCACCTTCCCGGATATGAGACTAGATATGATATACCATCGGCGTCTAATGTGGTTGCGAGCTTGTGAAACGGGGCAGTCGCAGGCCTTCAATTTGGTTGCGCATCTCGTCGACCGGCGTGGCCTCGGCGCACTTCGTGGTCGCTAGACTCGGGCGGTGGACATCCGGGACGCCGAGTACCTCGTCGCCGTGGCCGATCACGGCAGCATTACCGAGGCCGCGCGGGCACTGTTCATCGCGCAGCCGTCGCTGTCGCAGGCGATCCGGACTCTCGAACGCGATCTGGGTGTCGAACTGTTCGATCGTGGAGGACGGAGGCTGCGGATCACCCCGGCGGGCACGTCGTTCGCGCATGCGGCGCGGCA
Source organism: Rhodococcus mengyinensis (assembly GCF_048381435.1). Classification (NCBI taxonomy): domain Bacteria; kingdom Bacillati; phylum Actinomycetota; class Actinomycetes; order Mycobacteriales; family Nocardiaceae; genus Rhodococcus; species Rhodococcus mengyinensis. The sequence goes on from NZ_JBLWIT010000071.1 coordinate 13,091, forward strand.
GGTCCTCGCCGATGTGGAGCGGGCGCGGGCCGTCGTGCACGACGTCGCCGAACTGCGGTCCGGCACCCTCACGATCGCGGTTCTCAATTCTCTTGCCGCCGATCCGCTTCCGCGGGTCGTCGGCCGGTTTCATCGTCAGTACCCGCGCGTGGTCCTGGCCACGGTGTCGGCGGACGTTCCGGACGGTGTGGGCCGCGCGGTCCGGTCGGGTGAGTGCGACCTCGGGCTCACCGAACTGCTCGTCGACGATCAGGGCCTCGAGTTCCGGGCGGTGGGGGAACAGGAGATCGTGCTCGCGCTCCACGCCGATCTGGCGATCGAGCTACCGGATCCGGTGCCCGTCGGCCTGCTTGCCGACATTCCGATGATCGTCGAGATCGGGTCGCGTCCACGACTGCCGGTGAACAACATCGCCGTCGAGTGTGCGCATCGCCAGTCGATGTGGGAGCTGGTTGTCCAGGGTGCGGGGGCGACCCTGCTCCCGCGGCGCGTCGCCGAGCAGGAACTGCCGGGGGTCGTGGTGCGCTCGCTCGCACCGCCGGAGGTGCGCACCATCGGTCTCGTCCATCGACCGGATCCGCTTCCGCCCGCGGCGGCGGCGTTCATCGCCGCGCTCGACGAGGCTCAGGGCGCGAGCGTATCGAGGAACGCGCGTCCGGCCGGAGACAGCCGGGCTTCGTCGTAGATCACCCCGTACGGGACGGTGATCGGCGGGTCGAGGGTGCAGATCCGGGCTCCGCCGACCGCGGCCCGTTCCGCAAGGGTGCGTTCCATGAACGACATTCCCACGCCCTCGACGACGAACGCGCCGACGGCTTCCCGCTGCTCGACGACGGCCGACATGATCGTCCGGCTCCCAGCGGCCTGCAGTGCCTTCTCGATGACGGTGCGCGACGACGACTCCTTGGGCAACCCCACCACGGGAATATTCGGAAGATCGTCGAGGGGGAACGGATCCCGCCAGTCGATCTCGGCGTCGTGCGGAACCACCAGCCAGTACTCGTGGATTCCGAGGACGCGCGTCGTCAATCCGGCTGCAGCGAAAGGGAAATGACTGAAGGCGATCTCGCAGTGTCCGTCTCGGATCAGCGAGGCGATGACGTCGACCGGCCGCAGGTCGGCGAGCCGGACGACCACGCCGGGATACTGCTTGCGGAAGGACCCGATCAGTTCCGTGACGGGGCCTTCCGCGACGTGCGCGGACGCGCAGATGTCGAGCCGGCCCCGCGGCAGTCCCGAGACGTCGACGAGTGAGCTCTCGGCGGCCACCAGGTCTCGCACGATCTTCCGCGCCGGACCGACGAATGCCTTTCCCGCCGCACTGAGCACCAGGCCGCGGCCCACGCGGTGGAACAGTTCGACGCCGAGGTCACGCTCGAGATTGCGCAGCCCCTTCGACAACGACGGCTTGGTGACGCCCAGGGCCTCAGCCGCGAGCGCGAGGCCGTCGTTGTCGACGGTGGCGAGAAAGTACTCGACGTGACGCGACTCCACCAGTGCAGACTACTGCGTACGACCCGTCGATCCGCCGGATGTCAGATGTGACGTCCGCCGGTGACTTCGAGAACGGTGCCCGTCATGTAGCTGGACAGATCGGACGCGAGGAACAGTGCGACGTTCGCGATCTCCTCGGGCTCGGCACCGCGGCCCATCGGGACCTCCTTGAGCTTCGCCTCGATGATGTCGGCGCGCAGGGCGCGGATCATGTCGGTGTTCACCACGCCGGGCTGGATCGCGTTGACCCGCACCCCGAGGTGGGCGACCTCCTTCGCGGCCGCCTTGGTCAGGCCCACCATGCCGGCCTTCGCGGCGCTGTAGTTGGTCTGCCCGACCATGCCGACCTTGCCCGAGATCGACGAGATGTTCACGATGGAACCCTTGCCGGCCTCCCGCATCGCGATCGACGCGATCTGGGTGCCCAGCCAGGCGCCCTGCAGGTGCACGTCGATGACGGAGCGGAAATCGGCGAGCGACATCTTGCGCAGCGTCGCGTCGCGGGTGATGCCGGCGTTGTTGACCCACACGTCCATCGCGCCGAACGCGTCGATCGCCGTCTTTCCCAGGTTCTGCATCTGATCCGGATCGGTCACGTCGCAGGCGACGGCGACGGCCTGGAAGCCGTCGGCTTCCAGCTTTCCGGCGGCGGCCTTGACGTTCTCGGCGTGCATGTCGCCGAGGACGACCGACGCGCCCTCACTCGCGAACTTCCGGGCCATCTCGAAACCGATGCCCTGGGCCGCGCCCGTGACGACGGCGACCCGTCCCTCGAGAAGTGTCATTGATTCTTCCTTCCTCAGTTGTACGAACGCAGCAGCCCGCGGCTGATGATCTGCTTCTGAATGTCGCTGGTGCCCTCGCCGATGAGGAGGAACGGTGCCTCCCGCATGAGGCGTTCGATCTCGTATTCCTTGGAATAGCCGTAGCCGCCGTGGATCCGGAAGCTGTCCTGCGTCACCTCCGAGCAGAACTCGCTCGCGAGGTACTTGGCCATCCCGGCCGCGACGTCGTTGCGTTCCCCGGAGTCCTTGAGCCGCGCCGCATTCACCATCATCAGGTGTGCGGCCTCGACCTTGGTCGCCATCTCCGCGATCCGGAAGGCGATTGCCTGGTGTTCGGCGATCGGCGAACCGAACGTCTCCCGAGTCTTCGCATATTTCACGCCGAGTTCGAATGCGCGCTGTGCGATCCCGCACGCGCGGGCGGCGACGTTGACGCGGCCGACCTCGACGCCGTCCATCATCTGCCGGAAGCCGCGGCCCGGGGCGCCGCCGAGGATCGTGTCTGCGGCGGCCTGGTAACCGCTGAACACCATCTCGGTGGTGTCGATGCCCTTGTAGCCCATCTTGTCGATCTTCCCGGGGATCGTGAGCCCGGGAAGCACCTCGCCGAACCCCGCGGGCTTCTCGATGAGGAACGCGGTGAGGTTGTCGTGGGGCTTCGCCGCACCCTCCTCGGTGCGGACCAGCACCGCCACCAGCGTCGACGACCCGCCGTTGGTCAGCCACATCTTCTGGCCGTCGATCACGTAGTTGCCGTCCGCTGCCCGGGCCGCCTTGGTCCGGATGGCGGCGACGTCGGAACCCAGTTCGGGCTCGGACATCGAGAACGCGCCGCGCAGTTCACCCGTCGCCATGCGTGGCAGGTAGTGGGCCTTCTGTTCGGGTGTGCCGTGATTCGCGATCATGTGCGCCACGATGAAATGGGTGTTGATCACCCCGGACACGCTCATCCAGCCCCGCGCGATCTCCTCGACGCACAGTGCGTAGGTGAGGAGGGATTCCCCGATTCCGCCGTACTCCTCGGGGATCGTGAGCCCGAACAGGCCCATCTCCTTCATCTGCTCGACGATGGCCGTCGGGTACGTGTCGGAATGTTCGAGCTCCTGCGCCTGCGGAATGATCGCCTTGTCCACGAACTCCCGCACCGCCGAGACGATCTCGCCCTGGGTGTCCGTGAGCCCGGCGGTCTGCGCCAGTCGTGTCATTGTTCCACCTGTCCCGTATTCATCATTTCTCCGTACTCTGCTCGGCGTGCACGTCATTCAGACGGTCGCGCAACGCGGACCGCAGGACCGCACCCCGTGGGGACAGGGGCAACTCGTCGACGAAGACCACCTCGCGCACCTTCTTGTACGGCGGCACCGTGGCCGCCACGAACTCGATCAGTTCCTCGGCGGTGATGCGCGCCGTGGTTTCTGCCACCACGAAAGCGACGGGCATCTCCCCGACCCCGGGAACGGAGCGGCCGACCACCACGACGTCGAGAATGCCTCGTCGTGACAGCAACAGCTGTTCCAATTCGTGCGGATCGACGGTGTAGCCCTTGTAGAGGAGTGCGTCCTCGGGTCTGCCAACCATGTCGAATATCGAGTTCCATCTCGCCGGGAAATTTCATTGTTCGTGAATATGCCGGACAATTCCTCCGGACACTGACACCTATTGAAGTCCCTCGGGCCGCCGTGGTCAAAGACGCTGAAGGAAACCGACAGTTGCCCTCTTCCTATGGGTCGTAAATGCCGTCTGCGCTGCAAGTTCTCGTTCGCGGCACTCGCTTGACAGCGAGGCCGGGTTGCTGGATATTCACCTTCATGGCTGAACGCGAAGTGAGTGACGAAGACTTCAAGGACATTCTCGCGCAGACGAGAACCTTTATTCAGAAGGAAGTAATTCCCAGGGAAAATGAAATCGCGGAAAAGGACCTGATTCCGGACGACATTCGCCGCAAGGCGGCGGAGATGGGTCTGTTCGGGTACGCCATCCCGCAGCAGTGGGGCGGGCTCGGACTCGACCTCACGCAGGACGTGGAACTGGCCATGGAGTTCGGGTACACGAGCCTGGCGTTGCGGTCGATGTTCGGCACCAACAACGGGATCGCCGGCCAGGTGCTGGTGAATTTCGGTACGGACGAACAGAAGTCAGAATGGCTCGAGCGCATCGCGTCCGGTGACGTGGTCGCGTCGTTCGCGCTGACCGAGCCGGAGGCCGGGTCGAACCCGGCGGGCCTGACCACCCGCGCCGTCCTGAAGGACGGCAAGTGGACAATCAACGGCACCAAACGGTTCATCACCAACGCGCCGTTGGCCGATCTGTTCGTGGTCTTCGCCCGCACCCGTCCCGCCGACGAGACCGGCACCGGCATCGCGGTGTTCCTCGTCCCCGCCGACACCGCCGGCGTCGTGGTCGGGCCGAAGGACAAGAAGATGGGCCAGGAGGGTGCCTGGACCGCGGAGGTCGCGTTCGACGACGTCAGCGTCCCCGAATCCGCCCTGGTCGGCGGCAGTGAGGAGGCCGGCTACCGCGCCGCCATGACGTCGCTCGCGCGGGGCCGCGTGCACATCGCCGCTCTCGCCGTCGGGAGCGCTCAGCGGGCGCTGGACGAGTCCGTCGCCTTCGCGGCGGTCACGAAGCAGGGCGGCACCCCGATCGGTGACTTCCAGTTGGTGCAGGCGATGCTCGCCGACCAGCAGGTGGGCGTGTCCGCGGGCCGCGCGCTGGTGCGGGACGCGGCGCAGAAGTACGTCAGCGGTGAGGACCGTCGGATCGCCCCGTCGGTGGCGAAGCTGTACTGCACGGAGATGGCCGGCAAGGTCGCCGACCTCGCGGTGCAGGTCCACGGCGGCACCGGATACATGAGAGACGTTCCGGTGGAGCGGATCTATCGTGAGGTCCGCCTGCTGCGCCTGTACGAGGGCACCAGCGAGATCCAGCGCCTGATCATCGGCGGCGGCCTCGTCCGCGAAGCGAAGAAAGCGCTCTGAGCCCATGTACGACGCAGTGATCTGTGAACCCGTCCGCACCCCCGTCGGGGGATTCGGCGGCCTGTACCGCGACATCCCCGTCACCACCCTCGCCTCGACGGTGTTGAAGGGCCTGATCGAACGGACGTCGATCACGTCCGACGACATCGACGACGTCATCTTCGGTCAGGGCTACGCCAACGGCGAGGCTGCGGCCATCGGCCGGATCGCTGCGCTGGACGCCGGCCTCGACGTCACGGTGCCCGGCATCCAGCTCGACCGCCGCTGCGGCTCCGGGCTGCAGGCGGTCATCTACGCGGCCATGCAGGTGCAGACCGGGATGAGCGATCTGGTGATCGCGGGCGGCGCCGAGTCGATGAGCCAGACCGAGTTCTACAGCACCGGAATGCGCTGGGGCGTCAAGGGTGCGTCGGTGGAATTCCACGATCGCTTGGCCAAGCCCCGCACCAATTCCGGCGGCGTCAACTTCCCCGTCGAGGGTGGCATGATCGAGACCGCGGAGAACCTCCGCCGCGAGTACTCGATCAGCCGCGAGGAGCAGGACGCGTACGCCGCCGAATCCCACGCGCGTGCGATCCGCGCCCAGGACGGCGGCCTGTTCGACGCCGAGACGATCCCGGTGACGGTGCCGGGCAAGCGCGGTAAGTCCGACGTCGTCGTCACCACCGACGAGCACCCGCGCCGCGATGTCACGGCCGAGTCGTTGTCGGCGTTGCGGCCCATCCGGTCACGCGTCGACCCGGAGGCGACCGTGACCGCGGGCAACGCCTGTGGTCAGAACGACGCGGCCGCCGCCGCGATCGTGACCACCCCCGAGAACGCGGAACGACTGGGCCTGCGCCCGTTCGCCCGGCTCGTGAGCTGGGGTGTCGCCGGAGTGGAGCCGAACCGGATGGGCATCGGCCCGGTCCCGGCCGTCGACAAGGCCCTCACCCGGGCGAAGCTCACCCTCAACGACATCGATCTCCTCGAGATCAACGAGGCGTTCGCGGCGCAGGTGCTGGCGTGCGCGCGGGAGTGGAAGTTCGACGAGTCCGACATGCGAGACCGGTTCAACGTCAACGGATCCGGCATCTCCCTCGGTCACCCCGTCGGCGCCACCGGCGGTCGCATCCTGGCCAATCTGCTTCGTGAACTGGACCGCCGCCAGGCCCGCTACGGCATCGAGACGATGTGCATCGGCGGTGGGCAGGGCATCGCGGCCGTGTTCGAGAACGTCAACATCTAGCCGTTTCCACTTCCGCCCGGTATCGGGCCGACCCGAAAAGAGTGTCATGCGCGTATTCCAGGGAATCGACGACGTCGAATCCGCAGTCGGCGAACATCTCGGCCACAGCGACTGGCTCGAGATCACGCAGGAACGCGTGAACGTGTTCGCCGATGCCACCGGCGACCACCAGTGGATCCACGTCGACCCCGAGCGTGCCGCCGAGGGCCCGTTCGGCGCCCCCATCGCCCACGGCTACCTCACGCTGTCGCTGCTGCCGAAACTCGGCGCCGACCTCATGCGCGTCGACGGCGTGAAGCTGGTGATCAACTACGGTCTCAACAAGGTTCGGTTCCCCCAGCCGGTCAAGGTCGGGGCGAAGGTGCGGGCCGGTGGCGAGATCGTGTCGTTCGAGCACACGAAGCAGGGCGCGCAAGTGGTCGTCAAATACACCATCGAGATCGAGGGTGCGGACAAGCCGGCGTGCGTCGCCGAAACCGTCCGCGTCCTGGTTGCCTGAGACACAAGGAAAGAATTATGCGAAGAGCAGCACTGGTCGCCCCGGTCCGCACCGCGGTCGGCCGTTTCGGCGGCGCACTGCGCGACGTCCCTGCAGAGACGTTGGCCGCCACCGTGATCAAAGAGACCGTGGCGCGGTCCGGCATCGACCCGATCCTCATCGAAGACGTCGTGATGGGGCAGTCGTACGCCAACTCCGAGGCCCCGTGCATCGGACGGTGGGCGGCCCTCGAGGCGGGACTGCCGATCCGCGTCGCCGGACTGCAGACCGACCGCCGGTGCGGCACCGGGCTTCAGGCCCTCGTGACGGCGTCGATGATGGTGCAGACCGGGGCAGCCGACGTTGTGCTCGCCGGCGGCGTCGAGTCGATGAGCAACATCGAGCACTACACCACCGGTGCCCGCTGGGGCACCCGCGCCGGTTCGCTGAACCTGTACGACCGCCTCGACCGGGGGCGGGAACGCTCCCAGCCGGAATGGCGGTTCGGGAAGATCAGCGGAATGATCGAGACCGCCGAGAACGTCGCGACACGATGTGGAATCGGCCGTGAGGAGTCGGACGCGTTCGCCGCCGAAAGCCACGCCAAGGCCCACGCCGCGTGGGAGGCAGGGAAGTTCGACGACGAGGTGATCGAGGTCAAGATCACCGACCGGAAGGGCAACGTCACCGTCGTAGCGCGGGACGAGGGTATCCGTCCGGAAACCACGCCCGAGAACCTGGCGCGCCTGCGGAGTGCTCTCAAAGACGGTGTCGTCACCGCAGGCAACGCGAGTCAGCAGAACGACGCCGCGTCGTCGATGCTCGTCGTCGCCGAAGATCAACTCGACGAACTCGGGCTCGAGCCGATGGGTTTCCTCACCGGGTGGTCCGCCGCCGGGTGCGAACCGGCACTGATGGGGCTCGGGCCGGTCGCGGCCACGTCCAAGCTGTTCAGCAGGACGGGTGCGAGCTTCGACGACTTCACGCTGATCGAGCTGAACGAGGCTTTCGCGTGCCAGGTGCTCGGCGTGCTGAAGGAATGGGGATTCGAGGACCGGGACCGCCTCAACGTCAACGGGTCCGGGATCTCGCTCGGACATCCCATCGGCGCGACCGGAGCGCGGATGACGACCACCGCGCTGCATGAATTGCGGCGGCGCGGTGGCGGCAAGGCGCTTCTCACGATGTGCATCGGTGGCGGGCAGGGAATGGCCGCCATCGTCGAGGGCGCGTAGGGCGAATCTCCCAATCCCCATTTCGGCGCTCCTGGCGCCCAATCGCCGCCCTGCTGCGTTGTCGTCGGCGCCGATACAACAGCGGTATCGGCTTCTCCTCCGCCTTGCCGGACGCCGATTGTTTCGCCAGGTGCATCCGAGAGGGATCGGGAAACACGCCCTAACCCCGACTGATGCGCGCGTCCGCCGGCTCCGACACCGGGGTCGGCGGACGCGACATCACGTGATTGACGAGGAGTGCGACGAAGACGACCGCGCACCCGATGGCACCGACGGCGAGAGCGAGCCTGATTCCGTTTTCGGTGGGAAGTAGGTCCGGTGCCAGGTTCGCGGCGAGCACCGCACCTGCGAGGGCGCTGCCGAACGAGCCGCCGACGGTACGCAGAACCTGGTTGAAGCTCACTGCGCTGCCGAGTTCGGTGTCGGCGACGCTGCGGGCGATCAGGGCCGGCATCGCCGCGTACGTCATGCCCATCCCGGCCCCGAATCCCAACATCCCGATCAGGATTTCCCACAGCGCGTTGTGGGCGACCCAGAGGAGCACGCTCGAGGCCGTCACGAGGCCTGCACCGACGAGCAGCAGAGTCCTCATGCGGATCCGGTGCGAGACCGCGCGGACGAGTCGGTTCGCGCCGAAACTCGCCACCGACAGGGGAAGCATCACGAATCCGGCCCAGAACAGGGGCAGCGCGATGCCGTATCCGGTGGAGGCGGGCGCCTGGGCGATGAGGCTGCCGATCGAGAGTCCGATGTACATCGCGGCGCCGAGGCCGATCGCGGTGCTGTTCGCGACCAGGACGTCACCGTTGCGCAGTACCCGCAGGTTGATCAGTGGGTATGGGGTGCGCAGTTCGACGAGCGACCACGCCGTCAGCAGTGTCGCCGCCCCGGCGAAGAATCCGAGTGTCCACGGCGAGCCCCAACCCCACCTCGAGCCTTCGCTGACGGCGACGAGGAGCGATGCGAGTCCGGCACCCACCAGCAGTGCGCCCGGGACGTCGAGGGTGTTGCGTGGTGCCTGCTCGTCGGGGCCGGCGGGAACGACTCGCCAGACGACGAGGATGGTGGTGATCAGGAACAGCGCCGCGAACCAGAAAGCGAAACGGAACCCGAGAAGGTCGGCGAGGATGCCGGTCAGCGGGTATCCGAGTCCCAGGCCTGTCGTCACCGTCACCGACAGGCTGGAGATGCCGAGCCGGGCCTGGTTCTCGGGGAGATAGCGGCGGGCAAGGGCGATAGTCACCGGAACGATCCCGTAGGTGAGTCCCTGCAATGCGCGCCCGATCAGGAAGACAGTGAAGTTGGGAGCGGCGGCCGCGACGATCGAACCGACGAGGATCGTGGTCAGGGAGAACAGGAGCAGGCGCTTCTTGTGGGGGCCGTCGCTCAGCCGGCCCATGATCGGTGTTGCGACCGCGCCGACCAGGAGGTTGACAGTGAGCATCCATTGGCCGGTGCTCACCTCGACGTGCATGTCATGGGAGATCGTGGGGACCAGGAGCATGCCGAGTGAACTGACGATCGCGGTCGTCAGGGCGGCATATGCCAGGGCCGGCAGTAACCGGGGACGCGTGGTGGACTCAGTCGACTGGGGCATCGTCCACCAACTTGCGCAGAATCGGGACGACGGAGTCGAGCGTCTTCTTCTCCTCGTCCGTCAGCCGTTCCGCGATGGCGTGTTCCAGCCAGTCCAGGCCATTCGACCGCTCTTGTGCCAGCCTCTCCCGGCCGGCATCGGTGAGCTCGATCCAGATTCGGCGTCGATCCTGCTCGTCGGGTGTGCGCACAACCAGGCCGAGACTCTCGAGTTCGCGCACCGCATTGGCGATTGCCTGTGGGCTGATCTTCTCGGCCGTCGCGAGTGTCGAGGCAGACGTTTGTCCGTGCTTCGACAGGTAGGCGAGCACGCCGATCTTGCCGACCGAGATCGACCTGCCTGCGGTGAGCTGTCGCCAGATCGGGCGCAGTGCTTCCCGCAGGACCTGCGCGGTGGCCTGTTCGGCGATCATGAGCAAAGCGTACAACCAAATTGATCAATCTAATTGACTAAATGGGGAGACTCACACCGGCACGGCAAGGATCGCCCGCACCGATGACCGTCAGCGATATCCTCGAAAGTACGCTATCGAGAGGTGAGTCCACGGTGGTATCCGCGCTGGTCGTGCCGTCGGAACCAGGGCGCGGGATCGATGAGCCGACGGGGTGAGTAGACCGTCCGATGAGTGAAGGTGATCCGCTCGACACTCAGCGGTACCCGCCGTCCCCGGCCGCGGAGTTGGCTGGCACGGGCTTCGACGGTGCCGAGGAGATCGGCCGCGGCGGTTTCGGCGTCGTCTACCGCTGCACCCAGTCGGAACTGGATCGCACGGTGGCGGTGAAGGTGCTCACCGTCGACCTCGACGACGAGAACCGGGCCCGATTCTTCCGGGAGCAGCGGGCGATGGGGCGGCTGACCGGGCACCCGAACATCGTCAACATTTTGCAGGTCGGTGCCACCGACAGCGGCCTTCCGTACATCGTGATGCCGTATCACCCGCAGGATTCGCTGGAGGCCCGGGTCCGGGAGGGCGGTCCGCTCCCGCTGGAGCAGGTTCTGCGCGTGGGGGTGAAGATGGCCGGTGCGGTGGAGACGGCGCATCGGCTCGGGATTCTGCACCGGGACGTCAAACCGGCGAATATTCTCCTTTCCGAGTACCGGGAGCCGGAGTTGGCGGATTTCGGTATCGCGCATGTCAGCGGGGGTTTCGAGACGGCCACCGGTGCGGTCACCGGGTCGCCGGCGTATACCGCGCCGGAGGTGCTCGGCGGTGATCCGCCGAGTCCGGCGGCCGATGTGTACGGTCTGGGCGCGACCCTGTTCAGTGCGTTGACCGGGCATGCCGCGTTCGAGCGTCGCAGCGGTGAGCAGGTGGTGGCGCAGTTTCTGCGGATCACCACGCAGGAGGTGCCTGACCTGCGTGAGCACGGGATCCCGGACGATGTGTCCGACGCGATTGCGCGGGCGATGTCCCGCGAGCCCGGTGCGCGCCCGGCCACCGCCGCCGACTTCGGGGAACAGCTGCGAACCCTGCAACGCGACCACGGCTTTCCGGTCGACGAGATGGCGCTCCGTGCCGAACCCGATGTGCAGGTGAACCGAAAGCCATCGACCTCGCGCAGCGGACGAGGCTCGCCGGCGCACTCCACGCTGGGCGCGACGGGAGGTCTCCCTCTGGAGCTGACCAGCTTCGTCGGCCGCCGACACGAGCTCACCGAGGCGAAGAACCTGCTGGCCGGGTCGAGGCTGGTGACGTTGACCGGGATCGGCGGTGTCGGCAAGACGCGGCTGGCGATGCGGGTGGCGTCGGCGGTGCAGCGCGAGTACTCCGACGGTGTGCGCCTGGTCGAGTTGGGTGAACTGCGCGACGGGTCGTCGCTGGTCGATGCGGTGGCCGCCGCCGTGGGGGTGCGGGACCACTCGCCGCGGCCGTTGCGGGAGGTGCTGATCGAGTTCCTCGCACCGCGAGAGGTGTTGTTGGTCCTCGACAATTGCGAGCAGGTGGTGGATGCGGTTGCCGACCTCGCCGGCCACCTGCTGCGGGTGTGCCCACGGTTGCGGATGCTGGCCACCAGCCGTGAACCCCTGGGAATCGGCGGGGAAGCGGTGCTGCGGGTCCCCCCGCTGGCCGTCCCGGATCCCGGGCGGCGGACCTCCCTGCGCGGGCTACCCAAATACGATGCGGTGACTCTGTTCGTCGAACGCGCCAATGCCGCGGTTCCGGGGTTCGCGCTCACCGAGGAGAACGCGGCGACGGTGGCGGGGATCTGCCACCGGCTCGACGGGTTGCCGTTGCCGATCGAATTGGCGGCGGCGCGGTTGCGGGCGATGTCACCCGAGCAGATCCTGGGGCGGCTGACCGACCGCTATGCCCTGCTGACTCGCGGCAGCCGGGGTGCGCCGACGCGGCAACAGACGCTGCGGTTGTGCATCGACTGGAGTTTCGAGTTGTGCTCTGCCGGTGAGCAACTGGTGTGGGGTCGCGTGGCGGTCTTCGCGGGGAGCTTCGAACTCGATGCGGCCGAGCAGGTGTGCGGCGAGGGACTCGACCCGGACGAGTTGCTCGACACGCTGACGTCCTTGGTGGAGAAGTCGATCCTGATCCGCGAGGAGCACGGGTCGGTGGTGCGGTTCCGGATGCTCGAGACGCTCCGCGAATACGGCTACGAGAAACTCGAACAGACCGGTGAGGCTGTGGCGTTGCGTCGCCGGCACCGGGACTGGTACGAGGCGTTGGCGCTGAATGCGGAGGCCGAATGGATCAGCGCCCGCCAGCTCGAGTGGATCGCCCGGCTGAAACGGGAACACGCGAATCTGCGGGAGGCCCTCGAATTCAGCATCGACGACGACCCCACCACCGGCCTACGCATCGCCGTGGCGCTGTTCCTGTTCTGGAGCTCCCAGGGCCTCTACAACGAGGGGCGCCGGTGGTACGACCAGCTGCTCGCCCGCCAGAGCGGCCCGCCCACCTTGGATTCGATCAAAGGGCTCTACAGCCACAGCGTAATGGCTTTCGCTCAAGGCGACCTCCAGGCAGCGACAGCGCTCGTCGAGGAGGCGCGGACTCGCACCGCCGACACGAGTGATCCCCTACTGCGCGCCTACGTCGACTGCGCCGACGGCATGCTGGCCCTCTACCGCGGTGATCTCGCGCGAGCGTGCTCGCAACTGGACATCGCGCTCGCCGAGTTCACCGAACGCGGAGATCAAATGCTCCAAGTAGCCATCCTTTACCCGTTAGGCCTGGCGCATGGACTGTCCGGCCGGACGGACCAGGCGATCGAATGCCACGAACGTGCGATCGCGATCACGGAAGCGCACGGCGAGACGATGTATCGATCGCATTCGCTGTGGGCCTTGGGAATTGCCGTGTGGAAGCAGGGTGATGCACGTCGTTCGGTGCAGCTTATCGAACAATCACTGAAGCTGACCAAGCAGGTGCGCAGCCCCCGCGTCGCTGCAGCCTGCCTCGAGGCGCTGGCCTGGATCAGCTTCGAACGTCGCGATGCACTCCGGGCCGCAGTTCTGATGGGAGCCGCGGACGGGCTGGCGCGGTCGATCAACAGTACGGCGGTCATACATACCAATCTGATTCTCTACCAAGAAGAATATGCAACGAAGGCCCGGCAGGAACTCGGGGACAAAGCATTCGGGGCGGCCCACCACAAGGGTGAACAGCTCGGCTTCGACGCGGCAATCGCCTACGCCCTCCACGAGCAACAGGCCCACACCTCCACACCCGCCACCGCCGCGTCGACGCGACTGACCAAGAGGGAACGGCAAGTCGCCGACCTGATCGCCGAAGGCCTGACCAACCAGGCCATCGCCGACCGCCTCGTGATCTCACCCCGCACAGCACAAGGGCACGTCGAGCACATCCTGGCGAAACTGGGCTTCACCTCCCGGACCCAGGTCGCGGCCTGGGTCGTGGAGCGGGCGCACGATTAGGCCGTACGGGAGAGCACGAAGATACAGCGCGGTCCGACTACCGCTCGAAATGGGTTCGAGCGGGCTCCGGCAACGACGATGGCCGCCTTGCGACGGCGCTACGGAATTCCGGTGTGTCAGCAGTTCCTGCAGGGGGTCCCAAGGAAACCATTTCCACGGCTGGTCCCAGTGCCCGGGTTACCGGGCGATGGACGACTGCAAGGCACTGAAGGTCCCGTGACGTTCCGGCCGTGATCCGGCCGTCGGCCGCGGAAGTTCCGGTGCGCCTAACCGCGGCACACCGGACCCGACTGTCCAATCCCGCTCGGTGGACGGACGCTGCGGCTTACGATTGAGATTCAAGCCCTGCGGCTCATTCCCTCTGATCGCGTGCCCAGCCGAGTACATCCCACGGAATCCGACAGCCGGTCTCGCCAAGAGAGCGAGTAGCCGGTGCGTCGAGTATCGGAGGGATGCAATGAGTGCAACACCCACTTTGAAGAAGGCGCTGAGCCAGCGGCAGCTGACGATGATTGCGATCGGCGGGGTCATCGGCGCAGGCCTGTTCGTCGGCTCGGGCGTCGTCATCGGCGACACCGGGCCGGGGGCCTTCATTACCTATGCGCTTGCCGGGGTCCTGATCATCATGGTTATGCGGATGCTGGCCGAGATGGCGGTGGCCAACCCGTCGACCGGATCGTTCGCCGATTATGCCCGCGCCGCGTTGGGCAACTGGGCCGGCTTCTCCGTCGGCTGGTTGTACTGGTACTTCTGGGTGATCGTCGTCGGTTTCGAGGCGATCGCCGGCGCGACGATCATTCAGTACTGGATCGACATCCCGCTGTGGTTGTCGGCGTTGGTTCTGATGATTCTGATGACGGCGACGAATCTGTTCTCGGTGTCGTCGTTCGGCGAGTTCGAATTCTGGTTCGCCGGGATCAAGGTGGCCGCAATCGTGGTGTTCATCGGGCTGGGCGCGCTGTTCGTTCTCGGGGTGTGGCCGAACAAATCGCTCGATTTCTCGAACCTGTGGAGCCATGACGGGTTCCTGCCGTTCGGCGCCATGGCCATCACCGTCGGTGTGGTCACGGTGATCTTCTCCATGGTCGGCGCCGAAATCGCGACGATCGCCGCTGCGGAATCGGCGGACCCGGAGCGGGCGGTGACCAAGGCCGCGAACTCGGTGATCGTGCGGATCGCCGTGTTCTTCGTCGGCTCTACGTTCCTGCTGGCGACGATCCTGCCGTGGAACGACGAGGATGCGGCCGCGTCCCCGTTCGTCGCCGCGTTCACCGAAATGGGGATTCCGTACGCCGACCACATCATGAACGCCGTGGTGTTGACGGCGGTGCTGAGCTGTCTCAACTCGGGCATGTACACCGCCTCCCGCATGTTGTTCGTGCTCGCTGCGCGCCGGGAGGCGCCCGCGCAGCTGGTCAGGGTGACCCGGCGCGGGGTTCCTGCTACCGCGATACTCGCGTCCTCGGTCGTCGGTTTTCTGTGCGTCATCGCCGCGGCAGTCTCACCGGACACCGTCTTCGTCTTCCTGCTGAACTCCAGCGGTGCCGTCATCCTGTTCGTCTACCTGCTCATTGCCGTCTCCCAGATCGTCCTGCGGTACCGCACCCCGGACTCGGAGCTTCGGGTCAAGATGTGGCTGTTCCCGGTGTTGTCGATCATCACCGCGGCCGCGATCGTGGCGATCCTGGTGCAGATGTATCTGCAAGAGGATGTGCGGTCGCAACTGGTGCTGAGCCTGTTGTCGTGGGCCGTCGTCATCGTGCTGTTCCTCGCCAACAAGTGGTTCGTGGGCCGGCGGCCCGTCGTGGAAGGGGTCGCGGCCACGACACGTCCGCACCGCGTGCTGGTGCTGGCGAACCAGACCGTCCAGTCCAAGGAAATGCTCGACGAGCTTCGTCGCATCGACGCGGATCGGGATGCCACCTACTTCGTGGTCGTGCCTGCCAGCCCGATCGAAACCGGAACCGCCGCCACCCACGGTCCACTCGACGTCGCGGAAGCGACCCGAGAGGTCGCACAGCGGCGGTTGGACGACACGCTGGCGACACTCCGCGCGGAGAACCTCGAAGCCGACGGCGAGTTGGGCGACTACCGGCCGCTGCGGGCCCTGGCCGCCGCCGTCGACTCGTTCCGTCCGGATCAGATCGTCATCTCGACACTGCCACCCGAAGAGTCGGTGTGGCACCGCTTCGACGTCGTGGACCGCGCCCGCGCCGAGCACAGCGTGCCGGTGACGCACGTCGTCGTCACCCCGGTCGCCGCAGGGAGAGCCCCCCGATGACGATCATCGCCGGCTTCAGCTCGAGCCGTCAGGGCACCGCACCCCTCAACCTGGCGGTGCAGATATCACGCTGGACCGGCGACAAGGTTGTGGCCGCGGCGATCGTGGAACGGCCGTGGCCGGCGAAGGACGACCCCATCGAACGCGAATATCTGGGCTACGTCACCGAGGAGGCTTCGCACGCACTGGACAGGGTGGTCGGCCAGCTGCCCGGGGGCCCGGACATTCCCCGCGTCGTCCACCAATCCGATTCCATTCCAACAGGGTTGATCGAACTCGTCACCGCCCACGACGCGCGTCTCGTGGTTGTCGGGTCGTCGTCGTCCGGGCTGCTGGGCAGGGTGACGCTGGGCAGCGTCACCGAACGGCTGGTCCATACCGCGGCGGTGCCCGTCGCGATCGCTCCGCGCGGCTACCCGCCGGCGCCGGAGTCGATCCGCCGGATCACCGTCGCGTATGGAGGCGAGGCCGATGTCAACGGCCTCGTTGCTGCCACCGCCGAGCTGGCCAGGCAGTGGCCGGTGCAATTGCGGATCGTGTCGTTCACGGTGCGGCCGATGACGATGTTCGGCGGCGCGATCGAGCGATCGACGGAGGACCTCGTCGTCCAACAATGGGCACGCCGGACGCGCGCCGATATCATCAAGCAGCTCAACGCAGTTCGCGCACGAATTCCGGTTCCCGACGTGGACGTCGTGGTCGGCAGCGGCCACGACTGGCGCGAAGCGGTGGAAGCTGTCTCCTGGGAAGCCGGCGACATGCTGGCGCTGGGGTCGGGGGCAGCCGGACCCGCGGCCCACGTATTCCTCGGCTCGGCCGCCTCGAAGATCCTGCGTCACGCTCCGGTGCCCGTGCTGATCGTTCCCAGAAACAAGGTGACGGCCTAGGCGTCGTTCGTGCCCACCTGGGAGAAAACATGCCGTTGCAACGACTAGGACGTTCGTTGGTGGGTATTACTTCCGTACCAATCCGTGTCGCAGGGGAGGCACCATGACAGCCGAGAACCAGGGCGACCGCACCGACGTCGACAAGGCGTTGCTAGGGCACACCACCTATCGCAGCCTCGGCGAACAGCATCTCTCACCCGCCGAGGAGCGATTCGAGAAGGGCCGCCGCACGATCGGGCTCTTTCTGGCGCCACTGATCACGATCGCGTTCCTCGCCCTGCCGATCGACATACCGCCCAATCAGCAGACGTTGGCCGGCGTGCTGCTCGGCGTCATCGTGCTGTGGGTAACCGAGGCGGTGCCGATCCCGATCGGCGGGCTGCTCGGGGTGGCGATCGTGGTGTTTCTGGGCGTGGCGCCGGCCGACGAGGTCCTCGCCGCGTTCGGGTCGTCGACGATCTTCACGTTCATCGGAGCGTTCATCCTCGCCCAGGCGATGCTCAAACACGGCGTCGCACGGCGGTTCGCGTTTCGGATCCTGACCCTGCCGCGTGTCGGCCAGTCCACCACCGGAGTGATCGTCGCGTTCGGCGCGATCACGTGCGGGCTCTCGGCGTTCGTATCCAACACCGCGACCGTGGCCATGCTGCTGCCCACCGCCCTGGGCATCCTCGGCGTCATCGCGAAACTCATGCAGCGCCGCGGCGTCGTCGCAGAGAACTTCGACCCGTTGCGTCTCCGGGTGGGTGCCGCGATCATGTTGATGCTCGCGTACAGCGCAAGCGTGGGCGGCCTGCTGACACCGGTCGGGAGCCCACCCAACCTCATCGGACGCGGGCTCATCGAAGAGGCCACCGGGGAGCGGATCAGCTTCGGGCAGTGGATGGTGATGGCCATCCCGATCTGCCTGCTGATGTTCATCGCGCTTGCCATCATCCTGCTGCGCCTCAACAAGCCGGAGATCCGGCGGATCGAAGGCGTCGCCGATTACCTGGCGGAGCAGCGCGCAGAAATGGGTCCGCTGTCGCGTGCCGAGAAGAACACGCTCATCGCGTTCGGAGTGACGGTGACGCTGTGGATTCTGCCCGGTGTCGTCGCGGTGATCGCCGGCAACGACTCGGACCTCTACGGCACGATCAGCGACCGACTCGACGAGGGCATGGTCGCGGTCTTCGGGGCGGCGTTGCTCTACCTTCTGCCGACCGATTGGGAGAATCGCGAGTTCACGCTGACCTGGCGGGACGCAGCGAAGATCGACTGGGGCACGATCGTGCTGTTCGGCAGCGGCATCATCTTCGGCGCACTGCTCGCCGACACCGGACTCGCCGAGACAATCGGCACCTCCGTCGCGGACTCGCTGGGCCTGACGAGCGTCGTCGCCATCACCGTCTTCGCGGTGCTGCTGGCCATCGCCGTGTCGGAGACGACGAGTAACACGGCTTCCGCGGCGGTCGTGGTGCCGATCGTGATCCCGGTGGCGTTGGCGGCCGGGGTCAACCCCTTCGTGCCTGCGCTCGCCGCCACGTTCGCCGCATCGTTCGGCTTCATGCTGCCGGTCTCGACGCCGCAGAACGCCGTGGTCTACGGCTCCGGAGCCGTCCGGATCACCACCATGATCCGAAGCGGAATCACCTTCGACATCGTCGGTGCAATTCTGATCATCGTCTTCCTGCCCTTGATGATCGGAGTGGTCGGCCTCGGCGGTGGATGATCAGTAGGTGCGGCCCACCTGAAGATGGTGCGACCACCTGACGATGTCGTTGTTACAGCCCCGGCAGTTCTGTCCGGGTGACGTTTTGGCTCCCCTAGGGTGCCTGGTGTGCGTGGCGGCGCGACCACATTCTTGAAACCGATCACGACGATCCCGGTCTCGAACGACCGGCATCACGGGGTACGTATCCCAGTCGGGTTTTCGGAATGGAGGAATGGATGTCGCCGAATTGTCATGTCGTTTCTGCGGGTGTGGAAACGGTGGAAGGCCGTCTCGACCGGTCCCGGCTGGGGGAGGACGGCTACGTCGTCGTCCACGACGTGCCCGACCGCACCGCTGCAGCGGAAGTGGTTGGCTCCCTGGGTGATCTGGTCCCGCAATACAACGGTCTGCTCACCCACGAGGTGACGTACCGTCCCGGCAACGATCATCGGGCGTACTCGCAGAGCGCGAACACGATTCTGGCGCATACCGAGGCCCCGGGCTGGAATCCCAGCCCGGCGTACCTGGCGCTGTTCTGCCACCGGCAGGCGCGCTGCGGCGGCGGCCACACCGATCTGCTCGACATCCGGCGGCTCGTCGACGCCCTGGAACCGGCCGAGCTCACCTTGATGACGGACGCCGAACTGACCTTCCCGGGCCCGGGCGGGGGTGTACGCACCGCGATGCTGGGCGCGGACGACACCGGCCGCACCGCCCTGCGCTTCAGCTACAACCTGCTCACCGCGGCCGACTACGACCCACACCACGACTCCGACGTCGACGACACTCGGCTGCCGCTCGGCCTGGCCGGTCGCAGGTTGGCGCATCGCGTCAGCGACCTGTTCCACGAACTGCGCACCCGCGTGCTGATCCCCGAGAATGCGCTGCTCATCTGGGACAACCAGCGCATGCTGCACGCGCGCTCGGAGTACGCCGACCGCGCCCGTCACCTCACCCGTTTCTGGGCCGGCGACCGGACCCGCGCATGATCATCGACGACCTGCAGTGCTCCGACGCCGACGGCCTGGTCCACCTCCCCGGACTGCCGTCGTTCGACCCCGCCGACGAAGCCGAGAACGCCGTCATCAGCCGCCTCGCCGGCAACTGGCACCGACGGTCGACGGTGAAGCGCGACGAGCCCGACCTCGACGAGTTGTTCGACGCCGGCCGGGCCGACTACCCCGAGGGCATCGTGCCGTTCCGTGACCATCCGACGTGGCAGGCGATGCCCGACGCGCTGCGGTCGCGGCTGCTGAGCTGGGCCTGGATCGCGTACAACCGGCACACGGTGCTCGCCGAGCAACGCGTCGCCAACCCGGCGTTCGCGCTCGTCATGGACGGGGAGTTCCCGGGGCTCGGCGGCCAGGACATGGATATCGCCCTCGCCCAAGCCATGGTCGACGAGCAGTACCACACCCTGATGCACATCAACGCGAGTGCGCTGACCAGACGTAAACGAGGGAACCCGTTCCCCGACAGCGCGTTACCCGAATCCCACACCTCACGGGCACACCGTCGGCTGCGGGCCCGTGCCGCCGAACGCTGGCAGCGCAGCCTGACCACGCTGGCCTTCGCCACGGTGTCCGAGATCTCGATCAACGCGTATCTCGATCTGCTCGCCGACGATCACGACATCCAGGTGGTCAACTCCACCACCGCAAAGCTGCACAACCGGGACGAGTACTGCCACGCATCCATTTCCGACGAGATGGCGAAGCTGGTGTACGACATGCTGGACCCCGGCAAACGCCGATTCTTCCTGGACATGCTGGTCGCCGGACTGGACGCGTTCGTCGCCACGGACTACTCGACGTGGGAGGCGATCTTCCGGATCGAGAAGGTCACCGGATGGGAGAAGATGCTCGCCGACGTGCGGGCCGAGAAGTCCGGTTCGCGGCTCGTGCGCGACTACAGCGGTCTGTATTCGCTGATGTCGGACATGAATGTTCTGGGCGAAGTCGACTTCGACTGGGGCCTGGCGGTGACGGACAAATGACCGTGCTCGATATCGACACCCGCACAGCCCTCGCTCCGCGATCGATCAGCGGCGACCGGCTCCGCAAGCTCGTCGCCGAGCGAACCGGCGACCCGACCTTGGGGCACGAGGCCCACGTGGTCTCCCAGGTGCTGCCGTTCAAGGTCAGCAGCTACGTCGTCGACGAACTGATCGACTGGGGCCGTGCGCCGGACGACCCGATCTACCGGCTGACCTTCCCGCACCGCGACATGCTCGAGCCCGAGCACTTCGCCATCATCGAACGGGCTGTGGCGCAGGGAGATCGGGGAACCGTCCGGCAGGCCGTCGACACGGTCCGGGCCGCGCTGAACCCGCATCCCGGCGACCAGCTGAGCATGAACGTTCCGCAGCACGACGACATCGACGGTTCGGGCATGCAGCACAAGTACGCCGAGACCCTGCTGGTGTTCCCCCGCCAGGGGCAGACGTGCCACAGCTATTGCGGCTACTGCTTCCGCTGGGCCCAGTTCGTGGACACCCCGGACCTGAAGATGGCCATGTCCGGGCCGGAGGCGATGACCCGGTACCTCGACCTGCACCCCGGTATCACGGACGTGCTGTTGACCGGCGGCGACCCACTGGTCATGCGGACCGAGTTGCTGGCCTCGTATCTGGAGCCGCTGCTCGAACCGGGGCGGGAACACGTCGAGACGATCCGGATCGGCACGAAGGCCGTCTCGTTCTGGCCGTACCGGCTGTTGGCCGGGCCGGAAGCCGATGACCTGTTGCGGTTGCTCGAGCGGCTGACCGCCGCCGGCAAGCACGTCGCGATGATGCTGCACCTGTCGCACGTCGCGGAACTGCAGACCGATGCCGCCCGGACGGCGCTGGCCCGGCTGGCGTCGACCGGCGCGGTGCTCCGCGCTCAGGCGCCGGTGGTGCGTCACGTCAACGACGACCCGCGCACGTGGGCCGACCTCTGGCAGGCGCAGGTCCGCAACCGGGTCGTGCCGTACTACATGTTCGTCGAACGGGACACCGGTG
The DNA here is from genome assembly GCF_048381435.1 of Rhodococcus mengyinensis. NCBI lineage: Bacteria > Bacillati > Actinomycetota > Actinomycetes > Mycobacteriales > Nocardiaceae > Rhodococcus > Rhodococcus mengyinensis. The sequence goes on from NZ_JBLWIT010000071.1 coordinate 34,636, forward strand.
CGCGACCGTATTTCGGTCTGCCGCTGGCGCGAGCGGTCGACATCTACCGCGAAGCGCTGCAACGGGTCTCCGGACTCGGGCGGACCGCGCGGGGTCCGGTGATGTCGGCGTCGCCGGGAAAGGTCGTGGTCGACGGCGTTGTCGATCTCGACGGCGGACGTGCGTTCGCGCTGCGGTTCCTGCAGGCACGCCGGCCGGATCTGGTCGGCAAGCCGTTCTTCGCGAAATACGACGAGCACGCGCAGTGGTGGGACGACCTCCGCCCGCACGGCCCGCGCGACCGCGAGTTCTTCGGCGTCGGAGGCACCGCGTGAAGGTCACCGCGCACGAGATCAGCTTGACGCAACGGCATCTGTGGCGCTCTGCCCGAGAGGCGATTCCGGTGCAGCGGGGCCTGGTGGTCGAGGTGGAGCAGGACGGTCTCGCCGGGTTCGGCGAGGCATCCGCGTTCATGACCGACCACTACAACTCGGGCCTGGACCGGATGCACGCAGATCTGCGGCGGATTGCGCCGTTACTGATCGACCTCGGTCCCGACGACCCGGTCGCCGTGTGGCGAGCCCTGTCCGCGGAGCTTCCCGATTCGCCGTTCGTCCTGGCCGCCCTCGACACCGCGGTGCACGATCTGCGGGCACGGCTGCTCGGGGTGCCGCTGTGGCAGGCCCTCGGACTGGAACGTCCGCGGGAGTTGCGCTCCAGCTTCAGTATCGGGCTCGACGAGACCGAGGTGATGGTCCGCAAACTCCGCGAGCGACCCGGGTGGTCGGCGTACAAGATCAAGCTCGCCGATCCGGGCGACCTCACCGTCGTCAAGGAACTTCGCTGCCATACGACCGCGCCGTTCTCCGTGGACGGCAACTGCGGGTGGGAGCTGTCCCGGCTGCTCCACGTCCTGCCCGGCCTGCAGGAACTCGGTGTGCAGCTGATCGAGCAGCCGTTTCCGCGCTCGGCGTGGCGCGACGCCCGGATTCTGAAGGAGCGCAGCCCGATCCCGGTGATCGCGGACGAGAGCATCGCGTCGCCGCAGGACCTGGACGCCTGCACCGACGCGTTCGACGGCATCAACGTGAAGCCGATGAAGGCGGGAGGCATCACCCCGTCCCTCGCGCTGCTGCGCCGGGCGCGTGAACGCGGTCTGATCACCATGCTCGGGTGCATGCCCGAATCCGCGGCCGGGGTGTCCGCCACGGCGCACCTCGGGGGATTGGCCGACCACCTGGATGTCGACGCAATCGACCTTCTGGCGGTGAACACCGGCCGTGGACTGACACTCGACGGCGCCGGCCGCGTCACCCTGCCGGATCGTCCCGGTTCCGGCTACCTTCCCGATCCGGCCGCCCACGGCTGGCGGGTGCGGCCGGTGTCCGCCGCCGACGTGCGACCGATCCGCCACGCGGTGCTCCGACCCGGGCAACCGGCCGAGACCTGCGTCTACCCCGAGGACGCGCATGCCGGCACCCGGCACTTCGCCACACTCGTCGCGGGACGCCCGGTCGGCGTGGCCTCGCTGTACCACGAGGATCCCCCCGAAACGCACGCCGTGCTGGGGCTTCTCCCGGGCCGGGGGTGGCGCCTCCGCGGCATGGCCACACTCGAGGAGGTCCGCGGCACCGGTGCGGGGACAACACTTCTGCGCGCCATCCTCACGAACGCCGCGCTGGCCGGCGCCGGCGCGGTCTGGTGCAACGCCCGCACCACCGCCGCCGGCTTCTACGTCAAGCAGGGCTTCCGGATTCTGGGCCCGGAGTTCGACATCCCGGGGATCGGGCCCCACGTCTTCATGCATTGGAGTGCTTCATGATCCACGAGACACCGAACACCATTTCGCTCATCGACGAGCAGGAGGCCCGCTGGCTCGCCTCGATCGCACTCGTCGAGGCGGGAGTGCCGGAGGATGACGCCGATCTGGTGGCTGCCGCGCTCGTCGACACGTCCTTGCGCGGCATCGACACCCACGGTCTGCGTTTGCTGCCGCAATACCTGGACGAACTCGCGACCGGCGTCGCGAATGCAGCGGCGTGCCCGACCGTGGTCCGGGACCGTGGGGCCGGACTGCTGCTGGATGCGGACGGCGCACTCGGCGTGCTCGCCGGACTCGCCGCCGCCCGCCTGGCAGCCGACCGGGCCAAGGCCTTCGGCGTCGCGGCGGTGGGCGTGCGCAATTCCAACCACTTCGGCGCGGCGTCGGTGTACACCCGGCACCTGGCCGGGCAGGGGATGATCGGCATCGCCGTCACGTCCGCCGCGTCCCGGGTGGCTCCGCACGGCGGGGTCGAGCCGCTGTTCGGCACCAACCCGATCAGCGTGGCCGCGGGCACGGGGGACGACGGGCTCGCCCTCGACATGGCCACCAGCCAGGTGTGTTTCGGTGAGGTGAAGCACCGCCGGGCCGAGGGGCGACCACTGGGCAGCGGCTGGGCCACCGACCGCGACGGGCAGCCCACCGCGGAACCCGGCGAGGCCTACGCCCTGTCTCCCCTCGGCGGCTACAAGGGACAGGGCCTGGCAATGGCGGTCACTCTGCTGGGGGCCGTGTTGACCGGGTCGCCGCCCGACTGGCAGCTCGAGCAAGTCGGTGAGGGAACGCCCGGTCGAAGCCGAGGGGTCGGCCATTTCGTCCTCGCCCTCGATCCCGGAGCGTTCAGCGGGCATGCGCACTTCGCGGCCGGGCTGGCAGACCTGCTCGGCACCGTCCGCGGATCAACGCCCGCCACCGGGACACCGGTGGTGGCCCCGGGCGATCCGCAACGCGCCCACGAGCGCGAACGGCGGGTGGGGGGAATACCGCTCGACCCCCGGACCGCGGAGGTCTTCGCCACGCTGGAAACAACTTTCGACGGATTGGCCGTGACGACAAAGGGGGCTTCTCGATGATTCTCGTACTGATCAGCCCGCGCGCCGCCGGGCTGCCCTTCGCCCAGTGGCTGCCGGAGATGCGCGGACGTCTGGTGGCGGTCTGCGCCCAGGGATCGGATCCGGGCGAGGGATTCGCCGAGATCGTCACGGTCACCGACTACCACGACGACGACGCCGTGCTGGCCGCCGCTCGGGAACTCGCCGGACGGCACCGGCCGACCGCGGTCTTCGCGCTGGCCGAGGTGGACGTGGAGCGGGCCGCCGGACTGCGCGGCGAACTCGGCCTCCCAGGCCTGTACACCGCCACGGCGGGGGCCTACCGCGACAAGATCCTGATGAAGGAATTGGCGCAGGCCGCAGGGCTTCTCGTCCCGGCCTTCGCCCCCGTGCGCGGCCCGGCGGACATCGTCGACTTCATGGCCGAGAACCCGGGCCGCGTCGTCGTCAAACCGCGCAGCGGTTCCGGCTCCACCGGCGTGTACGTGCTCGATTCGCCGGCGCAGGCAGCCGGACTCGCCGACATCGTCACGGCGACACCGTACGAAGTCGAGGAATTCGTCGACGCTGCGGTGCACCACGTGGACGCGTTCCGCGTAGCCGGAGACCCGGTGGCCGCCATCGCGTCCCGCTACACCGGCCAAGGGTGCCTCGAGCACTGGACCGACGCCCCGTTCGGCTCCCGGACGGTAGACCCCACCGACCCGGTTTGCGCGCGCCTGGTGGACGAGACCTGGCGGCTCGTCGATGCACTCGGCTCGCCGCCCACCGTCTGCGTGCACGCCGAGTTCTTCGTCACCGCCGGCGGCGACATCGTGCTCTGCGAAGTGGCCGCGAGGATCGGCGGCGGGCCGATCCCGACGATGCTCCGCCACGTCCTGGGCATCGATCCCCGGAATCTCTGGGCGCGGGTGGAATGCGGGCTGCCGACCGACCTGGACGCGGTCCGGGACCGGGTGGCGGCCGCCCCGCACGCAGCGTTCTACGGCGTGCCGCCGCGCCGGGGCCGGGTGCTGCGACTGCCGGACGCACCGCGGGGCGTGCACGACTTCACGCTGAACACCCACATCGGGGACGACTGGACCCCTGCCCGGTACAACGAGCGCAAGTCGGCGGACTTCCTCGCCTACTGGGTGGTGACCGACCCCGATTTCACGGCGCTGGGCGACCGGCTGATCGCCACCGGAGAACAGGTGAGCGCCGGATTCGATTGGGACCGTGCCGAAAGCGAGGGCGCAGCATGATCTCCACCCACACCGACATCGACGGGTTCACCGGCCACGTCCTGCCCCGCGGCGCCCGCCCGACCGCCGCCGACTTCGCGGGCATCGCCGACCCGGACATCATCTGGGAGGACGCGCGGTGGTGGCGGTTCACCGAACGCACCGACCTGCACGAGGTGCGATACCTCGAGGTGCGCGCGGACGGCCGGACCGTCGCGGTCGCGCCGCTGCTGATCACGGCGCGGCCAGGGGGCCTGCTCTTCTACGACGCGCCCCGGCTGGCGGGAACCGCAGGGCCGATGGCCGAACCGGAGTTGCTCGATCACCCCGATCGGCTGCGCTGGGCCGAGCTGACCGCGGCGCTGTCCGGTGCCCGCGAGGATCAGTACCCGTCGGTGGCGCTCGCCACGTTCGGAAACCACCACGGTGTCGCGCACGCGCCCGGCCGTTCGCACGATCAGCGCCGCGCGGTCATGGCGGCCCTGCCCGGCCTGCTCGACCAGGCCGGCGACGAACTCGGTTGCTGCAGTGTGGCATTGCTGTACGTCGGGGGTTCTGACGCCGACGATGTGGACGGGTCCGCCACCCGCACCGGGTACACGGCGGCCTTGCTGGGCGCCGAGGGTGTGCAGGACCTGAGCGGCCACAGCTGGCCGGAGTACGTCGCGAGCCTCAGCAAACGCCGTCGCGCCCGGCTCCGCAAGGAGGTCGCGGACTACACCGACGCAGGCCTCCGCACGGTGGTCCGCTGGGGTGCCGAGGCGATCGACGACGATGTCGTCGCCCTCCAGGTCGCGCACCGGGCCAAGTACGGACTGCCCGGCGGCGAGGACCGGGTCCGACGCGATTTCGACGCCGTCCGTGAAGAATTGGGTGACTCGTGTGTGGTGCTCGGTGCCGAACTCGACCGTCGGCTCGTGGGATTCGTGCTCTACCTCCGCACCCCCGACGCGTTGTTCGCCAGGACCGCGGGCTTCGCCCCGGGGATTCGTGGCTGCTACCTGACACTGACCTACCACGAGACGGCGCGCTGGGCGGTGGAGCACGGCATCCGTCGCGTCCACTACGGCCTCGCCGCCTACGAGGCCAAGATCGCCCGCGGATGCGAACTGCGACCCCGCTGGGGCTGGTTCGCCTTCCGCGGCGAAGGCGCCGACAAGTATCGAGAGGCTCTGACGCTGCAGTCGCGCAGCATCGAGCGAAGGCTGGACCAGGTCGGCGCACCGGCAGTCCCTGTCCCGTCCCGGCGGCCCGCCGCCACCGAACCGAAAGCGGAACAATGGAACTGATTCCGACCAGCACCGTCTGGATGGACGGCGAATTCGTTGCCTGGGACCAGGCGCAAGTCCATGTGCTGACACCGAGTCTGCACTACGGATGGGGTGTCTACGAGGGCATCCGGGCCTACGCGACCGACCGCGGTCCGGCCGTGTTCCGGCTGCGCGACCACCTGCGACGGCTGCACGACTCGGCACGGGTGTACCTGATGGACCCCGGGTGGTCGGTGGACGAGCTCACCGAGATCTCGCTCGAACTGCTGCGCCGGACGGGCCTGGACTCCGGCTATCTGCGACCGATCGTCTACCTCGGCTACGGCTCGATGGGTGTCGCGCCCGCGCTGGACACTGCCCGGGTGGCGATCGCGGCGTGGCCGTGGGGTTCGTACCTCGGCGCAACCGCGGACCAGGAGGGCTGCCGACTCGTCGTCAGCAGCTGGCAACGAAACGGTGTCCACTCGGTCCCACCGCTCGCCAAAGCGACCGGAGCCTATGTCAATTCGGCTCTGGCCAAGGTCGGGGCGCTGCGCGCCGGTTACGACGACGCGCTGATGCTCACCTCCACCGGGCACGTGGCCGAAGCGTCCGCCGCGAACATCTTCGCCGTCCGCGACGGTGAGCTGATCACCCCGCCGGTCGGCGACAACATCCTGCCCGGTCTCACCCGCGACACCGTGATCACGCTCGCCCGCGACCTGGGGATCACGGTGAGGGAGCAGAGCCTGACCCGCAGCGAGCTCTACGTCGCCGACGAGGCGTTTCTCACCGGCACTGCCGCCGAAGTGGTCCCGGTGGCGTCGGTCGACGACCGCCCGGTGGCGGCGGGCGGGTGCGGCCCGATCACCAAACAGCTGCGCGACGTCTTCCACGACGTGGTCCGCGGGCGTGAGCCCACCTACCGGCACTGGCTGGAGTTCGCATGAGCACGCGTCTACTGTCTTCGGCCGTACCGGATCGGGTCGCGGCGATCTGGGATGCCGAGGGACTCGGCATCCTGGAAGGTGCCGTCACCGGATTCGCCAGCGCGGCATACCTGCTCGACGGCAGCGCGTGGGCGAATGCGCGTCGCGAGGAGATCGCCGACCGGGTCGTCGACGTGATGGCCGCCCGGGCGTGGCAGGCCCTCCCGGAGCAGTCGCACGGCCGCGCCCGGAGAGTGGCCCGGCGCTGCATCGCCTACTCCCTTGCCGCGGACACCACCCGCGCCGACGGGAGCGGCACCGCCCGGTCCGACTGCTGGGCCCTGACGACCCATGCGCTGGAACTGCTGACGATTCGCGAACACTTCGACGCGGCGGCCCACCGGTCCAGGGAGCTTCTCGGAGCGGCCCCCCAGGGCAGGTTGCTCGCGGCCTGGCAGATGGTGGACGACGCGCTCGGTGCCCTGGGCACCACCCGCCACGAATGGGTGGGGGCAGACCCCGCGACCGTCGCCGCCGCCGGGTGGGTGCTCGTCGACCGGATGAGCCGGCTCCTCATCGCGGCGGCGCTGGTCGCGCAGTCCGCGTCGGCCGAGTCGGCTCAGGACGCCGAACTACTCGTCAACGCGGCCCGGCGGTACGCCTGGAACCACCTGCGGCGTCCGGCGCCCGAGGCGGCGACACCCACCCACGTGCAGCGGTCGGCCGATCTGGTGCACGCCTTCCTGACGCCGGGGAGCATCCCGTGAACGCCCGCCTGCGACGGCTGGGTGATGCGCTGCTCCCCGACAGCCCGGCCGGTCGCACGCTCGCCGTCGGCGCCGGCATCGACTCGCTGGGCACCGGGATGTTCTTCGCGTCCTTCGCCCTGTACTTCATCGGCGTCGTCGGTCTCACCGCGAACCAGATCGCCCTGGCCACCACGACAGCGGGTGCGCTCGCCCTGCTCGCCCCGGTGCCCCTCGGCAGGCTGGCCGACCGGGTGGGACCGGGCCGGTTCTATGTGGCCCTCCTGCTGGTGCGCGGTATCGGTTACGGATGCTTCGCGCTCGTATCCGACTTCACCGGCTACCTGGTGCTCACCGTGCTGCTCACCGCGGCCGACCGGGCGAGCAGCCCGATCCAGCAGGCCGTCGTGACGGCGGTGATAGGCGGCCGCGACCGGACCCGGACGATGGCCACCATCCGCGCCATCCGGAACGTGGGTCTCACCGCGGGGTTCCTGCTGGCGGGCGTCGTCTTCGTTACCGGCACCTCCGCCGCGTTCACGGCGCTGTTCCTGGGCAACGGAATCTCCTTCGTGGTCATCGCGTTCGCCGTCCGGTTCGTACTCCGGAGGACGGGAACCGTGGTGCAACGTAAGGCTCTCCCGGCTGATCCCGGGCCGGCCGGAACCGCGGTGCGCTCGCCGTTCCGCGACTGGTGGTTCATGGTCTTCACGGTCGGCAACGGTGTGCTGTCGCTGTACGACACCGTGCTGATCGTTCTGCTCCCGATCTGGGTCATCGAGTACACGTCGGTGCCGCTCGCGTGGGTTCCGGTGCTCATGGCCGTCAACACCGTGCTGACGGTGGTCCTGCAGGTCTACGTCGCCCGGTTCGCCGACGGCACGTCCGCGGCGACGCGACTCCTGACGTGGACCGGGGCGCTGATGGCCTTCTGCTGCGGTGCACTCGCCGTCGGCCAGATGGCCGACACCCGACAGGCGATCGCCGCCGTCGTCGTTGCGGTGGTGGCACTGTCGATCGCCGAGAACATCCACTCCGTGGCCGCCTGGGAACTGTCGGCCGAACTGTCCCCGCAGCCCGCCGTGGCCCGCTATCTCGGCGCGTTCAGCCTCGGCATGACGGGCCAGAAGGTGCTCGGCCCCGCCGTTCTGGTCGTCGTCCTGTTGCCGGCCGGTCTCCTGGCGTGGCCCGTCCTGGCCGGGACGTTCGGTGCCGCGGCACTGGTCTCCCGGACGGCGGCGCGTCGCAGTCTCGCGGAACGCGCACGGACGAAGGAACTCCCGGCCGGCGACCATCCTGCACTGTCTCCCTTCTCGATACTCGAGGTGAAGAAATGACCGAACACGTCCTCGTCGTCGGCAGCGGCCGCGACCTCCCGGGCCGGGTCCGCGATGCCCTCCCCGGCACCCAGACCTCGGTGATCTGCCGACTGGAATTCGTCGCCAAGCTTCGCCGTCTGGCCGAGCATTCGCGGGTCATCGCCGTGCGGCACGATGCGCCGGACGAGGAATGGATCGCCCTGGCCGCGGCCGCGCATGCGCAGCATCCGTTCACCCGGATCGCCACGTTCGGCGAGCGCGACCAGGACCGCTGCGCCGCGATCGGGGAGGCCCTCGGTCTGTCCACCCACTCACGCCGCACCGTGACGTCGGTCCACGACAAGAACGCCATGCGGGCCGCGCTTCGCGAGTCCGGCGTCGACGCCACCGCCTCCGCCGTCGTCGCCGACGTGGAGGCGGTGCGCGCCTTCGCGTTCGAACACGGGTTTCCGTGCGTCGTCAAACCGGTGTGCGGCGCGGGCAGCGTCGGGGTGGCCGTGGTTCGGGAGGAGAGCGCACTGGCCGCGGCGTTCGCGCGCGCCGGGGGCGACTTCGACGGCCTGACTACCAGCGGGGTGCTCGTCGAGCGGTTCCACGAGGGCCCGCAGTTCAGCGTGGAGGCCTTCTCGGAATGCGGCGAACACCAGATCGTCGCCGTCACTCGCAAGTTCTCCGACCCGGCGACCTTCGTCGAACTCGGGCACGTGGCACCGGCAGCCCTCTCCGCGGAGCAGGAAGAACGGATCCATACGTACGTGACGAGTGTGCTCGACGCCGTCGGTGTGGAGTTCGGTGCGACCCACACCGAGATCGTGCTCACCCCGACCGGTCCCCGGGTGATCGAAACCCATGTGCGGATGGGCGGCGACGAGATACCGTCCCTGGCCCTCGATGCCACCGGCGTGGACCTCGCCGAATGCGTTGTGCGGCAGACCGTCGGGGAGAAGGTTCTACCCGGGATCCGGGCCGTCCTCGCCGAGGAGCGGCCGGCCCGCTGTTCCGCGATCTGGTTCGCGGCCGCACCGGTCGCGGGTGTTCTCACCGATGTCAGCGGCGTCGACGACGCCCGGAACGTCGACGGCGTGACCGACGTACAACTCCTGGTCCGCCCGGGCGGCGCGGTCAGCGTCCTGGAATCGTCCGATTCGCGTGTCGCATGCGCACGCGCGGTCGGGGACACCGCCGAGCAGGCGCTCGACGCCGCCCGGGAGGCCGTGTCACGCCTCGAATTTCAGGTGCGCGTGGCCGCCGCGAGCACGGTGACGGTGTGATCGCGCAGATGCTCCGCCGAGGTCACAGTCCGACGGCGGTCTCGAGGAGATCGAGTTCGGCGTCGAGCTGATCGAGCATGGGGTGCAGATCCGGGACGGTGCGGCGGCAACCGGTGAGGCCGAAGACGATCTGGTCGTCGCTGCTGGTGCACGTGATGTTGAGTGCCTGCCCGGTGGTGGGGATGGAGAGCGGGTAGAGGGATTCGAGCCGGGCCCCGTTCCAGTACAACGGGGTTCGGGGGCCGGCGACGTTGGAGATGACGACGTTGAACGGTGGCCGCAGCGGGCCGCGGCGGCCGAGGAACATCTCGACTCCGAGCGGGGCGGCGCCGAGGGCGCTCATCGCGAGCACCTGGGCGGGACTCATCGCCTGGAGGGCCGCCTTGCCCTCGTTCATGCAGTTGCGCACGGTCTCGAGGCGGTGCGCGGGGTCGGGGAGGTGGGTGGCCAGGTTGCACATGAGCACTCCCACCCGATTGCCTCCGGCCCCGGTATTCGGCGCGCGGAGGGAGACGGGGACCATCGCGATCAGCGGATTGTCCGGTAACGCGTCGCGGGTGTGCAGATAGGCACGGAGGGTGCCCGCGCACATCGTCAGCACGATGTCGTTGATGGTGGCGTCGGCGTGCTTGGCCAGCAGGCGGATCCGTTCGAGGGGGAAGGACCGGGCGGCGACGTGCCGGGCTCCGCTGATCGGCACGTTGAACAGGGTGTGCGGTGCGGTCAGCGACACCGCACCACCCTTGCCGTGCAGGGCGCGATCCACGGTGCCGACCGCTGCGGGCAGGAGTCCGGCCACCTCGCCGACCGCGGCGCGGGCGGCGTCCCACGCCATCGCGGGCAGTGCCGAGCCGAGCCCACCCGAAACCGCGACGCCCGCGTCCGGCACGGCCGTCAGCGGGTTGCGGGGTTGCCACGGTGTGGGCATGTTCCGACGATGCGGGTCCTCGCTCATGCTGTCGCGGAGCAGCCTCATCGCGGATGCACCGTCAGCGAGGGCGTGGTGGATCTTGGTGTAGATCGCGTAGCGGCCGTCGGCGAGGCCCTCGATCAGGTGCATCTCCCACAGGGGGCGGCTGCGGTCGAGCAGGGTGCCGTGCAGCCTCGACACCAGGGTCATCAGTTCGGCCATTCCGCCCGGCTGAGGCAGGGCGTCCCGGCGCACGTGGTGTTCCAGGTCGACCTCGTGGTGCGGGAGGGTGTCCCAGCCCCACTGGCCGAGCGACGTCACCGAACGGCGGGCCCGCTTACGGAACGGCACCGCCACCTGGTCACCGACCAGCGCGGCATCGAACATCGCGCGCACATCGGCCGCCGACGCCCCCTCGGGCGGCATGAACACCGCCAGGCCGCCGACGTGCATCGGATGCTCGCGGGATTCGCCGAGCAGAAACAGTGAATCGGTCGGTGCCATCGGCAACAGCATGTGGTGTCCTTACCGTTCCCGAACCCGAATCCACCTGCGCGGATCCGCTCCCCCCGGAACTGTTGTTCATGTCTGTGTAGTGGTGTCGCAAAGTAACGTTTAGATGTGGTTCATATCACAAACCGGTCTCGCTGTTTATGTTCTACAGCACAGTCACGCTTTCCGCCACATGCACAAATGTCCAACAGGGCGTATGGGACGGCCCTCCCACACGCTCACGGATGCCGTCGGATCAGACGCCCGTGTACACGGTCTTCCCCCAGGTGTAGAAATCCACCGCGCTGCGACCCTGCTCCCGGAACGTGTTCGTGGACGAATCGTTCCCTCCGCCGAACGGCACATTCAGGTCGAGCCCGGCGGTCGGGCGGTTGATCTTGACGACGCCGGCCTGCGCCCGGGCCGCGAAGTCCGTCTAGCGGGCGAGGCTGTCGGTGCAGATTCCCGCGGTGAGTCCGTAGCGGGAGTCGTTGACGGCGGCGAGCCCGGCCTCGTAGTCGGCGACCTCCAGGACGGCGACGACCGGGCCGAAGATCTCGTCCGTGACCGCCGGATCGTCGAGCGGCAGATCGGTGAGCACGGTGGCCGGGAAGAAGAACCCGGCGGACGAGTCGCCGGCGTAATCCCCGTGTCGCAGTGTTGCGCCTGCGCCCGACTGCGGAGCGCACCGCGGCCTGGTCCTGCTCGAACTGCGCGCTGCTCACCACCGCGCCCATGCGGATCGTGTCCGCCGAACCGTCACCCGGAACGTACCGAGCAGCTTCCTCGACCAGCGCATCGAGGAACGCATCGCGGATTCCGGGTGTGACGTACACGCGGGACGTCGCCGTACAGGCCTGCCCGGTCAGGCCGAACGCCCCGGCGGCCACGACCTGTGCGGCATTCCGGGCGTCGTCGAGCACCAGTTCCCCGTTCTTGCCGCCCATCTCCAGCTGTACCCGGGCTCGGCGGGCGTTCAGGATGTCCTGCAGTCCCAACCCGACGGAGGTCGAGCCGGTGAAGGACAGCCCCGCGACGCGGGGATCGCGGGCAAGGGCATCACCCACCACCCGTCCTTTGCCGTGGACCACGTTGAAGACACCGGCGGGGAGACCGGCGTCGTGGAGGGCGCGGGCAAGGTGCGTTGCGGACAGGGGTGTGAGTTCGGCGGGCATGAACACCACCGTGTTGCCCGAGACGAGTGCGGGGGCGGTCTTCCACGCGGGGATGGCGATGGGAAAGTTCCACGGCGTGATGAGCGTGAAGACGCCGAGGGGTCCGCGGCGGGTGGTGACGCTGGTTCCGGGCAGTCCGCTGGGGAGCACCTCGCCGGTGGCCGCCCACCCGAGGGAACCGAAGAACCGCGACACGTCCACGGCGCGCGTGACTTTGCCGCGGGCTTCGGCGAGGGTCTTGCCTTCTTCCCGGACGAGGTCCGCGGCCACAACGGAACCACGTTCCTGCAGCAGATTCGCCGCCATCATGAGGATGGCGCCCCGGGCCGGTGCGGGGAGGGCGGCCCACGCCGGCTGGGCTGCGGCGGCGGCCGTGACGGCGGCGTCCGTGTGGACAAAGTGCCGCGTGGTGCTGCAGCTGCCTCGAACAGTGCGGATCGGCGGTATGTGGGGCGGTGTCTGCTCAGACCGGTGAGCTACCGCGCGTTGTGGGTGCTGCCCAGTGGGACCGCCGGCGCGGATAGGTGGAGGAAAGCGCACGGACGAGATGCGGATCGCAGCGAGTATCCTGCATTACTGCCCATAGCCTGTCGACGAACTGGTGCTCGGTGATTCCGAATGTCTGGAAGACAAGCTCTGCGGGAACCCTGCCATAGGGAATCCATTGCCGAGCGAGGGTGATGAGTTCGCGTGCTTCGCGGGGTAAGTCCTGGCAGTCACTCATCGGGCGTCTTCCTTTCTGGGGCCGTCGCTGTCTCTCGTGTCGAGGCCGCCAAAGGCGTCGACCGGTCTTCTCGGCTCAGGTGAGGAAGCCGGGCTGGTCATGGCAGTCCAGAACTCGAACTCTCGCGCGGCTACACGAGTGTGCGCGAGAACGCGAAAGACTTCCGTAATTCTCTGTGCAAGTGCGAATGTCATTCGGCACTACTCAATTCGTTGGTCATTGGCGGCCGGAAGACTATGCGGTGACGAGGCACCACAGATTCTGTCGGCCTGCCGTGATGGATGCGGTGGTGAGCATGTCGTCCCAGTGGTGGAGGGAGCCGAACTCGGAGCGCCACGCGAGGGCAGGTTGGGTGAACTCGTGCAGGCGGTGCTCGCGGGTGGTGCCGATCGCTCCGTGTACCTGGTGGGCATTGCGGACGACGGTAGAGGCGGCGTGCCCTGTGCAGGAGCGGGCAACGGCGACAAGGACGTCGAGGTTCGTTGCGGACCAATCGGTGCGGACGGCTTCGTTCAGGGCGGCTTCGGTGGCGGCCCGCGCGAGTGCGGCTTCGGCGGCGATGTCGGCGACGAGGTTCTGGACGGACTGAAACTTCGCGAGGGGCCGCCCGAACTGCGTGCGCTCGGTGGTGTGGGTGATCGACAGGTCGAGGATGCGATCGAGGGCGGCGCTCGTCTGCACGGCTCGGATCAGTGCGCCACGCAGGAGTAGTTGGTCGACGACCGCGTCAGCTATCGGAGTGCCCGAGTGGGCGCTGTCGATGGTGACGGTGTCTCTGGGTTCGCCGGCGATGTTGGCCTCCGGCGTGATGGTGAGCATGTTCGTCTCGATGTCAGCGACAACGTACGTGTGGGTGTCGCGCCAGACCGTGACGATCTTGTCGGATTGGGCGGCCCAGGGCACCCGGTGGGCAGTTCCGGTGTGATCGAGCAGGCAGACGGTGCGGCGGGCGTCGTCTGCGGGAAGCCCGGCGGTATCGAGCAGCCAGCCGGCGAGCAGGTCGTGTTCGGCCAGCGGGATTCGGACGCCGTTGGCCGCGGCGGCGCGGAGCAGTTCCGCGGCTTCGAGCCATCCGGCTCCGCTGCCGTCGGATTCCTCTGGTCCGGTGAGGCGGGTCAGGCCGAGATCGGTGAGGTGGGACCAGAGGATCGGGTCCCACGTAGCGGTACCGGCGTCAGGTTCCTTCTGGTCGCGGTAAGCGACGAAGACCGCAGACATCATTTCCACAAGATCGGGGTCGACAGTGGTCGGTGTCGTCATCAGCGCATTCCCAATCCCCGCGCGATCACGCCGCGCAGAACTTCGTTGGTGCCGCCACGAAGGGTGAATCCGGGGCGTTGGGCGGCGGCGTCATCGATCATTGCCCGGTAGCGACGGGGGGTCGGACCGGTGTCACCGGTGATGACGTCGGCAAAATCGGCGATGTCGCCTTCGGTGGTAGTTCCGAGGACTTTGACGACGGCCGCGGCGACGTCGGCGGGTTCGTGGCGTCCGAGGGCTCCGGCGACCGCGGTGGACATCTGGTGCAGCCCCATTGTTCGGGCGAGATACCGGCCTAGGTCGGGGTGTCGGGATACTGCCCCTGTCCGCATCTGTTCCGCGGTGTCGGCGAGGAGAGGAAATGTGGACAGGAAGCGTTCGGGTCCGCTGCGTTCGAAGCTCAGTTCCGAGGTGACCTGCTGCCAACCGCTGCCGATGGTGCCGAAGACCATGTCGTCGGAGACGAAGACGTCGTTGAGGATGACTTCGTTGAAATGGTGCCCACCGTGCATCGAGACGATGGGCCGGATGTCGACGCGCGGGGACCGCAAATCGACGATGAACTGGCTCAGTCCATCGTGCCGATGTGCGGGGTCGACGGGGGTCGTGCGGGCGAGGCAGATGAATGCATGGGCATGGTGGGCGCCGGACGTCCAGACCTTGGTGCCGCTGAGGACCCAGCCGTCGTCGACGCGGGTGGCTTTGGTGCGGACGCTGGCGAGGTCGGATCCGGAGTCGGGTTCGCTCATGCCGATGGCGAAGTAGCACTCGCCGCGGGCGATCTCGGGTAGGTACTTCCGTTTTTGAAATTCGGTGCCGTACAGGAGGAGTGACGGTGCAATCTGGCGGTCGGCGATCCAGTGCGCGGCGACCGGGGCGCCTGCAGCGAGGAGTTCCTCAGTGACGACGAAACGTTCGAGGTGGCTGCGACCATGGCCACCGTACTCGATTGGGATCGTCATGCCGACCCATCCCCGGTCGGCGAGTGTGCGCGAGAAGTCCTCGTGCCAGCCGGTGAGCCAGCTGTCGATCCGCGGAGTGATGCGCCCATCAGCGAACTGGGCGTCGACGAATTGCCGGACTTCGGCGCGTAAGTCGTCCATGTCGTGTGGGTCCGACGCTATGGGCGGAACCAGTCGCGGATCTCTCATTGGAGAATCCCTTCGGTTGTGGCTGAGTCGGTTTCGGGTGTTGCGTCACGTTGCGTCCCGGTGCCAGCGTGTGCGTCTGCAAACCGGTTGGAATGTTGGACGAGAGGCTGATCGCCGTATGTCGTGATTACGCACTATGGCAAAAGTGGGCGATATACGCAATGCTGGTAAGTAATTCGGCGTAGGTACCGGGATCGTCCAGGCGAGTGCATCTTAATGCTTGACGTACCGACCGGGCGGTACTAAGTTTCCGTGAACGGTAGCCGCTCGGCAAACTGCCTCGAGTCGGAGTTCCGCAAATGAATTCTCGAAAGGTGTCCCATGGCCGGACTGTGGTTCGACGACGTGGAAATCGGAATGACGTTCGAGACTCCGCGTCGCACTGTGACGGAGGCGGACGTGGTCAACTTCGCCGGAGTGTCCGGTGATTTTCACACTCTGCACACTGATGCGCAGACTATGCGCGAGAGTCAGTTCGGCGAACGGATCGCTCACGGAGCGCTCGTTCTGTCGATCGTGACAGGCCTTCGGGGCCGGCTCGGAATCTTCGACGACACCCTGGTGGCGTTCGCCGAGATCCGTCGCTGGCGCTTCGTGCGTCCGGTGCTCATCGGCGACACGATCCGCGCGGCCAACGAGGTCGTGGAGCTGACTCCTACGTCGAAGCCTGACCGTGGCGTCATGGTCCAGTACGTGCAGGTTCTCAACCAGCACGATGTCGTCGTACAAGAAGGAGAAATGGTGGCATTGGTGAAGCGGGAGGCGAAGGTATGAGGGTCCGCGCGGACGACCCGCAACTCAATGAGGTGTTGACCGGCGCCGGCCCTGCGGGAAAAGACCCCCGTGACGGTCTCGTATTCGTCGCACGGACCGGTCTTCGTGAATGGGCGGAGACCGAGGACGAACTGGCTCAGGCGTTCGACATGACCCGGGAGACAGTCGCGGCCGGTGGTGCAGTGGTCTACGTCGTGCCCTCGGCCGCACTGCTGGGACGAACCGAACCGCTGGACGCGGCTGTCGCAGCCGGCCTACTCAGCGGCGCACGCGCACTCGCGCTCGAGCGCCGAAAACACAACGGCTACTCGACGGTCGTCGCCGTGGCCGACGATGTGGAACCGAAGTCGGTTGCCGACGCGGTGGATCTCCTCGTCGCCACTCGCGGGGCCAACGGTCAAGCCTTCGTACTCGGCGACGAACATTTAGGAGCAGCTCTGCCATGAAGATTGCAGTGGTCACAGGCGCGGCCCGGGGTATCGGCTTCGAAATTGCCCGGCGCCTGACGAAGGACGGCTACCGCCTGGTCCTGGTAGACGTGGATCCGACGGTCGGGGACAGCGCGGCATCGATCGATGCCACGCCAGTAAAGGCCGACATCGCCGATCCGGAGGGCCGTGCGCAGATTCGCTCCGCGATACGGTCCGAAGAGGGGCAGCCGACCTTGCTGGTGAACAACGCCGGTATCACGCGCGATGCTCTGATCGGCGACATGACCGAACCGAACTTCCGACTCGTCAATCGAATCAACCTCGGCGCGACCTTCGAGTTGACGTCCGAACTGGCCGACGAGATCGTCGATGGTGGCGCGGTGGTCAATATCAGCTCACGCGCATACCTCGGCAACGTCGGCCAGTTCAACTACGCCATCTCCAAGGGCGGCGTAGTCGGTCTGACCCGGTCACTGGCGTTGAGCCACGCGCCGCGCTTGCGCGTCAACGCCGTGGCACCGGGCTTCATCGCCACCGACATGACCGACGCGGTACCCGCGAGGGTGCGTGACCGCATCATCTCGCGCATTCCGCTGCAACGCCCGGGCAGGCCCATCGATATCGCCGAAGCCGTCGCTTGGTTGGGCTCCGACCAGGCGGCATATGTCACGGGACAGGTATTGCCGTGCTGCGGAGGTCGCAGCCATGGCTGAAGGCGGTCATGGCAGATACGTAGTGCACAGGTAGTGGATAGGTAGTTTCCCGCTGGCATCGGGGCCGGCCCGCAGGGACCCTCGTGTGATGGTCGTCACGGAAGGGTGCGGTGTGACGTCGGCCCTCGAAAACCGGTTGAAGAAACGACGGTCGTTCTCGTCGGGAGCGGCGGTCGGCCACAGAGACTTGGAGTGAAGTATGAAACTGGATTTGCTGTATGCGTTGACGAATCGTTCGGGCGAGTTGTCCTGGCATGAGGTGCTGGAGGCGACGCGGCGACATGCCGTGATGGCGGACCAGCTCGGATATGACCGTATTTGGTTGGGGGAGCATCACTTCGATGTCGACGGGACCGATGCGAGCCCGAATCCGATCATGCTGGCGACGGATCTGGCCGCTCGGACGAGCCGCATCCGTTTCGGGATGGCGGCGGTATCGCTGACCCTGTGGCATCCACTGAGGGTGGCGGAGGATCTCTCCATCCTGGACCACTTCAGTGACGGTCGTCTCGATGTGGCGTTCGGTCGGGGAATTCTGCCGATCGAGGTGATGAACCTCAATCCCGAGGCAAACCGCTGGAACGGCAGCGAGAACAGTTACGGGATCTTCGACGAAAACCTCGCGATCGTGAAGGGGATCTGGACCGACCGCCAGTTCAGTTGGAAGGGGCCGCGCTACACATTCCCGGAGCCGGGGACGAAGTTCATCCACTCGCCCGGTGCGCCCGATCCGGAAGGCTGGGTCGGCGATGACGGCATACTTCAAGCGTTCGGGATCACTCCGCAGCCGTACCAGCAGCCGATGCCGCCGCTGTTCGCGGTCACCGAGACTGTCGAGGGCTTCCGGCGCGCCGCTCAGAAGGGTATGCAGCCGATCACCTGGTACCCCACTGGTCAGGTTCTCCACAACCTCTGCGAGCTCTACCGTGACGAGCGGGCCAAGGTCACCGGCGTCACCCCGGCACTCGGCGAGGATGTGGGCGTGCTGCGCATGGCATACGTCGCGGACACGGACGAGGAGGCGCGTCGCATCGCTGAGCCGGCGGTGGTGGAGTTCTTCGAGCTTATCTGCCGGGTTCGCGGTATCGGGGTCTTCCTCGACGCCGACGAGGACCCGAACGATCCCAAGTACAAGGCGATGGCCCCCTGGGATCTCATGTTCGATCGTGATCACCTCTTCATCGGTTCGCCGGACACCGTGCTCGAGAAGATGACGCGGATGACGAAGTCGCACGGGATCCAGAACTGGCTGTTGCAGATGGGCGTGCCGGGCATCGCACACGACGACATCGACAGATCCCTGAAACTCTTCGCCAGCGAGTGCATGCCGGAACTCCGCACACTCGATTCCACGGCTGTCGCCGCGAACTGATCCACCGGATCCCACAGAAGGAATACTCATGACGGAATACCTCAACCCAGGCAACCTTCCCTACCCTCGATTCGGAATGAATCCGGGTGTGGCGACCAAGGACTACGTGTTCTGCGGCGGCATGGCGCTGGATCTGGAGACGCTGGCGCGTAAGCCGGAGGCCGACACCGTCGCGAACGAGACGAAGATCGCGCTGGAGGAGATCCAGGGGATCCTCGAGACTGTCGGCTGCACGCTCGGGGACGTGGTGAAGACGACGTGTTACCTGGCCGACGATTCGTATCGCAAGGAGTTCTGGACCGCGTACACCGAGGTCTTCGGCGAAGGCCCGTACCCGGCGCGCACGACGCTCGTCGTCGGCATCGCCGGCGACTGCCGCGTCGAGATCGA
>NZ_JBLWIT010000072.1:0-10905 GCF_048381435.1 Rhodococcus mengyinensis
TCCAGCAGGCCAAGAACGAGGCCGGCCTCGACCATTACCAGGTACGCACCTACCGGGCCTGGTACGCCCACATCACCTTGTCGATGCTCGCCCTCACCTGGCTCGCCGGGACGAAAACCGAAGCGATAAAAGGGGAATCGGGATCGAAGATCAGGGCATGATCGCGTACACGCTACCCGAGATCCGCCGCCTGCTCGTGCAACTGATCCTGCGACACGCCCACCCGGACGAGCACATCTGGTCCTGGTCGAAGTGGCGACGGCGCCGACAACACCAGGCCCGCACCTCCCACTACCGACGTCGCGGACACTTCCCATAAGTGCCGTTGCAGTATTAGCCGCCGCGCGTGTTGCCGGCCGCCGCTGCAGCCCAGACTAGTCGATGCACGCATGATCACACGCTGCATTACGTGCAGTGTTGCACGTATATGCGGATTCGGGTCGCGGGGTGAGCGCCGAACTGGACGAACCACGGCCGGCACGGGGCGCCGTGCACCCGTCCGGGGCTGCGGTATGGCTGCGCGACGGCTCGCCTGCCATCCTCGGGGGATGGCACGAACGTGGTTGTCGGTGACGGTGGAGCTGCTCGGCGGACGCGGGGAGGAGCTGTGGCCGTGGCCGGGCCGCGTGTTCGCGGTCGGGCCGTCGCACACCTTCCTGGACCTCGCGAATGCGATCAACGACGCGTTCGCCCGGTGGGACCGGTCGCACCTGTCGATGTTCACCCTCGCCGATTCCCGTGTGGTCACCGACACCGAGACCGGGGACGAGATGGTCGAATCGCTCGGTGGGCCCATCACCGAGACGGTGGACATCGAATCGGCCAAGGTCGCGCGGCTGCTGAAGCCCGGGGCGGAGTTTCAGTTCACCTTCGATCTGGGCGATGACTGGACCCACCGCTGTGTGATCGGCAACGAGAAGGTCGACCCCCTGACGGTCCTGGGCATCACGCCCGGCAAGCCGTTGCCGTACTGGGGATGGGGCGGGATTCCGGACCAGTACGGGCGCCGGTGGGCCGACGACGACGGACAGAGCCGGGCTCCGCGCAGACCCAGCGGGCCGCATCCGATGCTGCTGCACGCGTGGCCCGCACAGGACCAGGCGCCCACCCTCGAGGTGTCCGAGCTGCGCGCAGCCGCCGCGACAGCAGATGCGGACCGCTTCCTCGCCGCGGTCCGCGGCCGGGACGTCGACGACGCGCTGCACCAGGTGGGCGCGGGACTGCCGATGGCACTGCAGCAACGACGCAGTCAGGCCGAGGCGGTGACGGTGTCGATCATCAACCGGCTGACGTGGCGCGCCGGCCCGGGTGATGAGGTGCTGGCGCAGGACCTGCTCGCACATCTGCGCGGCGAGCCGCTGACGGGGCGGGTGGTGCCGGTCGACCTGGAGATGCTCGGCACCGAACTGGACGGGGATCTCGGCATCTCGACCGGCGGCTACCTCGACCTGCACACCGGGGACGTGGTCGACGACAGCATCACCGATCCGGCGATGGTCGGACAGGACGCCGCCGTCGACGTGGACGAGGAGCCCGACCGTTGGCTCCGGTTCGACCGCACCGGCTCGCGGGACGGCTGGCGGGACATGGCGGCCTTCGCCCAGCGGCAGCATGATCCCGCTGTGCGGGAGCGGCTGGAGCGGGCGATCGAGGGCAAGGGTGCGTTCGGCCGGTTCCGAGACCTCGTCCACCAGGAGAGCCTCGCCGAACAGTGGTACGCCTTCTCCACCGACCGCCAACTGGGTCGTGCCCGCGAGTTCCTCGCCGACCAGGGCATCCGCGTGGGCTGACCATCAGCCCACACCGTGGTCTGCCACGGGTGTCACCGACCCCGCCCGCTCACGCGATGGCGTCCCGATCGCCGGTCGCGGCACAGCACCTGGGACGGCCCGCCGCGCGTCGTGACGACCGAAGAAATGCCAGGAAATGGAGACAGAAATCGCGGTGGCCATACCCTGCGACACGTGACGAGTCCGCGGGTCGCGCACCGCACAATGCCACCGGCACAGACCTTTACGGCACGATCGGCGAGGATACCGGAGATGACCTCGCCGAGCCGAGGCTGTCGACGGTCGGCGGTCCGGCGAGACGTCCGGGCATTGGGGTGCCCCGACGTCGGGGGGGTGACACCAAGGCAGGGGTTCCGAGAATCGAATTGGGGGGGAGGATCCCCGGAACTGCGCACAGACTACACACCACGACCGACACGAGAGGCACGGCTACGGTTCCGCGGTCAGGCCAACGCCGGTGGGGTCCACTCTTATTCGCGCATCCCGTCGGCGAGCTCGAGGACTCGCCCCAGGTACCGCGTCATGAAGGCATCGAGCGCCCGCCGCGACAACTCGGGGTAGCCGGCCTTGCGGAAATAGTGCTCGAGATCGACGAGCTTGGTACCGATACACACGCGCCGCTCATCCAGGCTCACCAGCTCGCCCACCAGACGATCGAGTTCATCGGCCTTGCTCATCACACTGTCCATCGGTCTCACCTCGGCACTCGAGTTGGCGCGGGGCGGATGCTTCCCGAGGCGCTTGGCCTCCACCCGCCCCGCCATGGAGAAGCGTAACACGTACTTCGAACGTGTGTTCGAGTCGCTGTCGGTCCTCGGTTGCAGCCCGGTTCGGGGTGAAGGCCGTACAGCAGCCCGAGAACCCCTCCATCGCGGAGAGCCTACGGATCGGTGGTCTCGGCGATAGTCAGCGCCAAACCCCGATCCCGGCAGCGGGCCCCCGCCCGGCCCTGAGAATCAGCGCAGCGCACACACCGATTGTGGGCATTGGTGTCCACCAGCACGTGCTGTTGCCGCCGTGCGGGTGATCGCCGAAGGACGCCGTGAACGGGTGAACTTGTAGCCTTTGCTGGTGTCCGCTCCCTCCGACGACATCCCCAACAACCACCAGGCGCTGCCGTTACTGACCACACTGGTGCCCTCGGCGCACCCACATATCATCACCACCCCGGCCCGGACCGGCACCAACATCGCACTGCGGATCCACACCTCGCTCGCGATGTTCGCGGTCGCACCGTGGGCGCCGGCGGCAGCGGGGTTCGTGGTCACCGTGCTCGTACACAGCGTCGACGCCGCCACCGGCCTGCCGCGGCATCTCCCGGTCGCCGAACCGGGCGAGTGGGCGGGGGCGATCCTCGCCGACGTCGACGCCGCGCAGGGATATTTCCTCGGCGCCGTCGACCCGGACACCGGCGAGCACCGGGACGGACAACTGACCTACCGGCTCTACCTCGACACCGACCGACAGGCGATCCGAGTGCCCCGACAAGTGGTCGGCTGTCCGCACTACCGGATGCGCACCGGCGGTACCGATCCCGAGATTCGGATCGTCACCACTGCTTGACCTCACGACGTGCAGCACGTGGTCGCTCGCGGCGACTGTTCTGGTGCGGTACTTGGGGTATGCGCGCCACCATCGGCCTATTCCACGGCGGACCTTCCGCGGGTATTCCGCAGCCGGTGTGTTCGCCGACGGTGAACGACCCTGAGGACGGGTCACCCGTGGTCAGTGGGCGTCGCGGAAGGCCTGCTCGATCTCGGCGGGGATACGGCCACGCGAAGACAGTTCGTAGCCCTGCCCGCGCGCCCAGGCCCGGATCTTCTTCGTCTCGTCCGACGACCGCCGCGCAGCAGGGGCAGCCGACCGGTCCGAGCGGTGTTTGCGGCCGCCGACCGGGGTGGAGTGGGCGATGTAGTACTCGAACGTCTCGCGGAGCTCCCTCGCGTGCTCGTCCTTCAGGTCGATCACGTACTCGACGCCGTCGACGGCATAGTGGATGCTCTCGCCGTCGTCACCGAACACGGTGCCGTCGATGTCGTCGACCAGCTCCACCACGACCTTGCGTGCCACAGATCCACTCCTCGCGTTCTTCGTCGGTCCGGATCTGATGACAGTACTGGAAGTATCAGGTAACCCCGCCGAGCTCAGCGGCCGACAGCGGGATCCGCCGAGCCACCGGCGTGGTCCACTGGCGTGCGCACCGGCCTAGCATCGTGCAATGACGACGATGAGGTCGCTGCCGCTGAACGCGATCAGACTCGGCTACCGCATCGTGCGCCTTCCCCTGCGGCTGGCGGAGGACGTCACCGCGTCCGAACACATCGCAGTGTTCGCCTATCGGTGCGATCGTGTCGCCGCCCGGATCCTCCGGGACGAGAGTCTGTTGTTCGTCGACCCCGAGCACTCGGCGGTGGTCCGGCTGCACGACTACCGGGACCGACTGCGTGGTCGCAGCAATCCCACGCAGTAGACGAACACCGACCTCACCACGGGCGAGGACCGAGATGGGGTGCCGAACCGCCCTGCGTGGGGGTGGTGCGCGGCGGATCTCGTCGTATTCCGTGAGCGGACCAGGCGCTGCTCCGCCGACGACCACCGCCACCGCTCACCAGTTGGTGCCGGCCTGCCGAACATGATCGACGACGACGGCTACGGCGCGGCTCGAGGACGCATGGCAACAAACGGGTGCGACGGCAAGGCCGCCCCATCCAGCCGCGTGGAAGCCGACCACCACCGCCTCCGGTGATGTGCTTCCGGGGGCCGATCCAACACCCTACGCAGATGGTGGGTGCCTCCAGCAGGGCGCGGGGGAGGCCGCCGGCGCGGGCGACCCTGATAAATCCGAGGATCGGTGACGCGTCCGCTACCGGGCGGATGCCCACTCGCGTTCGGCATCGCCGGATGCCGGTCGCCGCGGTGGCAGCGATCGGCGTTCGCCGCGGCGGCGGGCATGTCGCCTGCGCTCGGTTTCGGTCATCCCGCCCCAGGTTCCGTACGGCTCACCCGTCGCCAGGGCATGGTCACGGCACGCGGCGAGCACAGTTATGGCAGATCTGCTGGGCCCGCAGTTCGCGCCGGGCCCGGGCCTGGCCGCGTTCGGTGTCCGGGGAGAAGAACACCGACGAGTCGAGTCCGCGGCACGCGGCCCGCTCCTGCCACCCCACCCCGGCAGTCGGGGTCTGGTACGCCGGTAGCGGTGCGGTTCCTGCGGGTGACACTGCCGATTCCCTTTCCGTTTCTTCCGAGCCCGTCGTTGCTCCGAGCCCGGGATGGATCGCCGGGCCGGGGACAACTGGCGTCGGGTCCTCATGTGGCCACGGGTCCCGGTCACGCCGCGTTGAGAGAGGAAACCGGTCACCCTGTTTGCAGAGGTATACCGGAGTACGCGACCCCGGCGCCACTCGGTCGCATGTCCAACATCCCGGCCTGCCCAAGATTCCGATGCAGCGGTTCACCTGCACGTTCGTCGGCATTCGTACTTTGTTCATCTCACGCGGCAACCACTGAGCACACCGACGGATCCACCGCGGCGGGGCGCGCGGCACGACGCCACGAGCGGGTCCCACGCTCGTCAGATGCAGAACGGTGTACCGCGCCTGTGGAACTCGACTGGGACCGTACTGGTGTCTGCGTGGACCTCGCTACATGAGGGCGTGCCGGTCTCGGTCGTGGATGATCTCATCGGCCAGCCGGTAGACCGCCAGTTCGTCGGGGATGCCCACCTTGGTGGCGGCATCGCGGGCCGCGAGGAACGCCCGGACCTGCGCGTCCCCTGATGTGCGGTCTCGGCTCAGGAACGCCTGGCGTGCGTCGGCGAGGTCCTCGAGCGCCCACCACTGGAAGCGGTCGAGACCGGCGGCGATCTCTGCGATCCGCGCCCGCTCCGACTGGCGGGTGCGCCGACGGTCCGCCAGGTCGGAACCCCCGAGCAGGAGACCGAGAACGACGGCGCAGACCGCGGTGATCACCGTGCGTCCCGGCGCGCGGCCGCAGACCTGGCCGGCTCCCGGGTGACCGACCGTGCCGGCTGCCGGGTGACGGAGACCAGGGCGACGGTCGCCGTGATCGCGACCACGAGGATCAGCAGCAGCGGCAGCGAGAACTCGGACGTGAACGCCGCGGAGGCGGCCGTGGCCACGAAGGCGAGGACGGCGAGCACCCAGAGGGCCCGGGCCGCCACTACCCGGCGGGTGAGGTGGGCGGCCGAGCCGCCGACGACCAGTACGGCGCCGATCCAGAGGGTCCAGGTGGTCATGGCGGTGCGGGTCCTCCCAGGCGGTCGGCGGGCGTGAAGTCACGTCACAGGGTGTCATGCCAATGGAGGCCGACAGCCGGGCAGGCCATGAGCGGGAGGTAATCGGGCCGCTCTATCGGCGAAGACCGTCGGAGCTGCGCACACAGGCGCACAATCGGCCCATGCGGCTGATTGTGCCGATGCCGGCCACCCCCGGGGGGAGCCAACTTCGACCTACTCCGCAACCGTGCCATTCACGCCGGATAGCTAAGCACCCCAAAGCAATCACGATAATTGCTCTACATCCGATTACGTGACGGACAAACCCTCAACCTGGGAATTTCGTGACCAATGACAGAGGTGGGTAGCACACGCCACCATCACCGCGCCCTCACCTCTGCCCGATCTCCTTCACCACATCTGACGAGGCCGACTTCAGCCCTCCAGGTGTTGCGAGTCCGTCGAACCGACTGCACGAAACGCGCGGGACGCCTTCAACCCCTTTCGCACCACCCAGAGTTGAAAAATCGCCACGACAACCGATCCCGCCGCGAAGACCATCGCCAGAAACCACCACCACGCGTCAAACACGAGATAGAGCACCGCACATGCACCGGCGGCGGCAATGAACGCCCACTGCACACGGTTCAGCGTGCGAGCCATTTCTGTGGCACGAGTCATCTCCGCAAGATAAAAGTCCTGGCTGTGTGAATGAATGTCGATCTCCCGTCCTCAACTGATCCGACACCGGTGGCAACCGTCCACGGCGACCGGGGACACAGTGTCCGCGTCCTTCGTCGCTACCACCTGCCATCGTGCACCGTCAGCGTAGAGGTCGTCACCGACACTGCGCGATGTCCACACACCCCGGCCACCGTGGGCGTGGCTGCGCGCCGCGACCCCACCACTCGGCAACGGGTCGTTGGCGGCCAGTTACCGGCGGACGCCAATATGAAACCCGATCCCGTCTCGCCGTTGCCGCTCCGATCCTTGGTGCCCGACACAGGTCGAGGGTGCTCCGGCCACTGTCCGGGTGCAGCGGCTGCCCGTGGTGGCTCAGGTGCACCAATTGCCGAGAAACTGTTTCGCGCAGTGGTTCTCCGGCCACGCTCACGCCATGCCGTAGCGCGCTGCGGCTGACGTGCGGTGCGGGTGACCTCGAACAGGGCCCACTCGTCGCCGGCGAGCACACCCCGCCGATACGCCCGCCGCGCGCCATTCCGGCTGCCCGTGGCCTACACGTCCACCGGCTGGTCGCCTTCGGTGGGTACAGAGCCGTAGGTGTAGTTCCAGTGCACCCCGGAACGCCCCTTGATGGGGACCGCGTCCCTTCTTCGGCCCCGGCTGTGTGCCGACGCACCGGGCCACTCCACGTAATCGCAGGCACGCGGGGCTGGGTGTGTGACCGTGTGTGGGCACAACCTCAGACGATCATGTCCGGGGGCTCGGAAACGTCGACGTCGAGCAGGACATCCCACGACGGAGCATCATCACGTGTCCGGCCAGATGACGGGCTCGGCGTCCTCATCGTGACCGCTCGTGCTGCCCCGCGAGAATCACCACCACGACCGTCCACCTCGTCGGCCGGGGTAGCGACACCCCCGCAATGCTGACCGCACACCAGTCCCTTGGGACCTCGCACGAGAAACGCCACCTGCCTGGGGGTTGGCCCGGGCGTCGTGTGTCGGCGACCCGCAGGGTCCGGAGCCGGTTATCGTCGAAGACCTGTAGTGAAGCAAGGGGGCAAGCGACCATGGCATCACCGACCACGACCGACCTGTCGACGCTGCTGATGATCGACTCCGCGACTGCGCGGGACCGAGACGACGCCTTCGCCGTCACCCCCCTCCCCGACGACCGCGGGTGGGCGATCGAGGTCCACATCGCCGGCGTCGCCGACGTCGTCGGCCTGGGGTCGGTCGCCGACGAGCAGGCGTTCCTGCGGGCCGAGACCCGATACCTGCCGGGCCGCACCATCCCGATGCTCGGCGACACCGCCGAACAGGCCGCCACCCTGACCACCGAAGCCGCGCGCACCAGCCTGCAGGTCACCGGCACCCTCACCACCGACGGCCGACTGATCGACACCGCCGTCGCCCGCGGACAGATCCCGTCGGGCCGGTGCGTGCCGGTCGATCACGCGCAGGTGCCCGGCATTCTGACCGACCCGGCCCATCCCCTGTACCGCCAGTTGGCGGCGGCGGATGCGGCCGCGCAGGCCCTGCTGGGCGCCCGCCGCGACGGCGGGGCGCTGGCGTTCTACGACCTCACCCGCGGCTGGGCAGCCAACGAGGACGGCGCCATCGTGGCGATCGCCGCCGAATTGCGGACCGTCGCCTACGTCATCGTCCAGGAGCTGATGATCGCCACCAACGAGGCCGTGGCGTTGTGGTGTGTGGAGCAGGGGTTACCGATCCTGTTCCGCAACCACCGACCCAACCCGGTCGCCGGCAGCGCCGACGAGCTGATGACCGAGATCGCCGCCGCGGCCGGGGACCCGGACCTGTTCGCGAAACTCCGCGGCCGGCTGCTGTCGACGCTGCGGGCCGCGACCTACGATCCGACGGTCCACGGACATTCCGGTCTTCGTCTCAGCGCCTATACCCATGTCACCTCACCGCTGCGGCGGGTGGCCGACCTGATCAACCAGCGGATCATCCTCGCCCACCTCGACCACTCCCCCACCCCCTACACCCCGGACCAACTGGCGGCCCTCGGCGCCGACCTGAACCGGCGCACCCGCCAGGCTCGGGAAGCGAAGAAGAATCACTTCAAACACGCCGACCACCGCCTCGTCACCCAAGAGGCGTCCCGCGACCTCACCGCCCTCGATACCCGCACCTTCCACAAGGTCCTCAAAACCGCAGCCACCGCACCACTTCGCGACGAGATCGCCGCCGAACTCGCCCGCCGCGTCGACGCCGACCTGCTGACCGCCCCGGACGTCGCGGTCCTGATCGACGCCGCCGACCCCA
The DNA here is from genome assembly GCF_048381435.1 of Rhodococcus mengyinensis. Taxonomy (NCBI): domain Bacteria; kingdom Bacillati; phylum Actinomycetota; class Actinomycetes; order Mycobacteriales; family Nocardiaceae; genus Rhodococcus; species Rhodococcus mengyinensis. Next base: position 9,000 of record NZ_JBLWIT010000072.1, read on the forward strand.
CCTGGCGCCCGATCCAACTCCGCGTCCTCGACACCCTGGCCGACACCCACCCGGAGATGGGCCCGAGCGTGGTGTCGGTGTGGCGGCAGGCTCATCCGGATCAACCGCCCACCGACGTGGAGATCCGGCGCAATGGTGCCGACCACCACCCACTGTTCGCCGCCCGCGCAACCCACCGCAGCATTCGCGGACCCTGGACCACCGCGGCGGCGAAGAAGGCGGCCGAACAGGCAGCCCTCTGGGCCGGACTGCGCGCGCAGCTGACCGGCACCGATCACCCCGAACCGGAACCCGAATGGCCTGCGGCACCGCAGAACCCGCAACCCCCTGCCCCGCCCGCGTCCGAGGACCCTGGTGCAGTCATCCCCCGGCCGCCGCACGATACGACCACCCTGACCGTACTGAACCTGGATGGGGCGAAGAAGTCAAAGGCCCTGTCCAACCCCATCGCGTGGCTGATGAGCCTGGCCCAGAACAACCATCAGCCCCCGCCCGAGTGGGAGATTCGCACCGACGGGCCCGCGCACGCACCCCGCTTCACCGCCACCGTGCACCTCGCCGGCCACACCGCCACCGCCGACGCGACCGCGAAAACCGCGGCGAAGACCGCATCCGCAACCGCCCTCGTCGAGGCACTCTTCGCCCGGCAGTGACGGCGCCGCGCGGTCTTGTGTATACCGCGGCAACACCAGTCGGGCCCCGGGGCGGCCGAACCGCTGCCGGTCACCCTCCGGCGAACAGCCCCTGAGGCGCGCCGACCGAAACGGGGACGGCACTCTCGTGGCGGCCCGGACAAGAGCGCCGTCGATCGATCCGAGCATCGACATCCCGACGCCCTTCGGTCCGAGAACAGAATGACGCAGGGACCGCCGCGGTTCGGGCGAGAGCGGGTCGTCCAGCAGCCGGTCGAGACGAGCGCGGATGCGGGATTTCCGGCCGAGGTGTCAGGGGAGTGTCCGCACTGCGGTGCCGATGACGACTGACCGGCAGCGCCGACATGGGCGCGCGCTACCGGCCTGATCGAAGTGTCTTTGAACCAGATTCAGTGCCGCTTTTCAACCCTCGCTCCCCACCCATCGACAACCTAATTGCCCCATTTGAACTGCGACTATGCTGCCACTCCCCCACTCCCCACCAGAATCGACGAACCGTGAAAATGTGCGTCCTGTTCGGCGACGAACACTGTCGGTTCTCAGTGCATCTGGCGCGCTTCTGGCGGTATGTGGCGCGGCTTCTCATCCGATGTGGCGGAAGTGGGCGCAGCCGCAGGTCAGTACATGGTGGACGGAGCGGATCGGCGCGGAGCCCGCCAGGAATCCGCCACATCGGATGAGAAGAAGTTGATGTCGGCATGGCTGACGCGGGTGGCGCACCGCAGGTCAAGCCAGGTCTGCTCCGCCAGGTACCTGGCGAACTGACAAACGGGACGGGAACCGGTGGCTGGAGAGTCTGGAGAGTATGGCCCGGCTCGGCACAGGGAGAACTGAGTGTTTGCCGGTGGCCCCGTGCAGGACCACGTGGGCCACGTCGAACGTGTAGGAGCTCGAACGCCGGCACCGGGAGTGCATCTTCTACAGCTCAGTCCCACACGCTCGATGTCACTCCTTAGTACTGCAACGGCACTTATGGGAAGTGTCCGCGACGTCGGTAGTGGGAGGTGCGGGCCTGGTGTTGTCGGCGCCGTCGCCACTTCGACCAGGACCAGATGTGCTCGTCCGGGTGGGCGTGTCGCAGGATCAGTTGCACGAGCAGGCGGCGGATCTCGGGTAGCGTGTACGCGATCATGCCCTGATCTTCGATCCCGATTCCCCTTTTATCGCTTCGGTTTTCGTCCCGGCGAGCCAGGCGAGGGCGAGCATCGACAAGGTGATGTGGGCGTACCAGGCCCGGTAGGTGCGTACCTGGT
>NZ_JBLWIT010000073.1:0-76967 GCF_048381435.1 Rhodococcus mengyinensis
GGCGAGCAGCTGTGCCACTGTCTCCCGCGGCAGGGCGATCTCGATCGAGACGGTGTTCTTCATGGCGGAGCGCTCCTGGGTCCCGAGTAAAGAGGACTACGCTAGCAGCCTCGCTTCATATTATGAGGTCACGGCATGTTCAACGATCCCCCGGTCCGCGTGGTCACGGCGGGTGTCGCCCTGCCAGCGGAGGGCGAGGGCGCGCTGCGGCCGGCGTCGCACACGGCGACGTGCGGCTCGCCGAAGCGGTTGTCCACCACGAGGTGCGGGCCCTGGGGCGGCACAGTTGCTCACCGCCGTGTCGTACGTTGGTTCCTGGCATCGGAAGCGCCGGGCGGCGGCTCGTGGCGTTCTACGCGGTCATGTACCACGCCGCACTCCGACCGGCCGAAGCCGCGGGCCTACGCGAGAGTGACTGTCACCTGCCGTAAACCGGGTGGGACGCGGCGCCCCGTCTCGGGGAAGCAGTGGACGGACTCCGGGGCACGACCCCACCGTAAGCGGGTGGGCGCATCGCGCAGATGACTCCAGCCACGCTGTTTCCGAAGACGTCTGCACAAGCGGCCGACTCCTCGGGGGTCCGTGCAGTGAACTATCGACACTGACAGCGGAGGCGAAGGTGCTCGTCGATCAGCGAAAGAGCCGGGATCTGCTCGCGGCCGGGTGTGTAGTGGTGCGGCTACGGGAAGACGATTTGCCGTCCCTAAGCGATCGACCATCCCCACTACCGGGAAATACGGGTGCACTCGATGGTGCCGCGTCCCCGCAAGGTCATGGAAGACATCCGCGACTGGATGCGGGGACTACCAACCGGCCGATAACACGTGGATGGATGGATATGGATGGAGGGGTGTTCACCTATGGCGAGCGGTGATGTGGGGCTTGGTAGCTCCATGAACTGACTCGCCGGTAATCACGCGTACGAGGGGCTACTGATCACACCTGATTCCGCTTGCTGCGGGCACGTTCGCGCACTCCAGGCGAACGGGTGGTTGCTGCAGATGGTTCTGGTGGGCGCAGTGCCGGGGGAGTGGAGTGAGTGGAGTGACTGCTGAAAAAACATTTCCAGCGTCTCGACCAAAAGGCCAGGTGAGCACACTTTTGCGCTGCAAAATCCCGTCCCAGTGCCTCGACCGTGGATTTCGTGCAGGTGAGGGCCGAAATGGCCGTGACGAACGGCGCCGGGGGCGCTCGATAACTTCACAGCCGGTGATCGCGAAGTTGATCTTGTGCGAACACTGATACTGATCGGAACGGCATTCGGGCTCGGCGCGGGCCTGGTGTGTACCAGTCTGTTTGCCTGGTGGTTGTCGCACCCGGTGCGCTTCACCACGGGGTACGTCGAGTCTGGCGCCTTGCACATGGAATCGGTGGATCCAATGCCGTTCCTGGTTGCCGGCCTGATTGTCAGTGCGTGCCTCGGCGCGTTCGCCGGTTACGCAGCCGCCCACCGCGGTTGGCGGCTGACCCGACACGGTGCCCGATGACGGAGTGCTCGGATGTTCCGGTCCCGGGTTCACGGGGTGAGAACACCGCCCGCGACCGCCGCCTACACCGGGCGTCGGCTCCTTTATGGACGGTGAGCAGCAGGTGATCGAACTGTGCGCAGACTCGCGCCGGAGTCAGACGCGGAGCCGGGTATTTGGTCTGCGGGGTGCGCCAAACGCGAACGTCGAACGCCCGGTCGCTGGGGATGCCGTAGACCAGCATCAACAACACCCTCGGCCTGCTCGCTCGACGCGGCAGCGAGAGGATCCTCCACTGAATGATGTTGAAATCCCGCCGCACTCAGCTGACAAATTCGGCTGGAACCTACAGAGGTCGCCCGATGGTGGGTCCTGCCCACGCGCGAGTCAGTGATTCCTCCATCGGGTGGACGGCTTCCTGATGACGATCGGATTGACCGGGGCGCCGGTTCCTTCGACAACCTTCAATGGTGCTGCGGTGTAGAGGAACGAGTACTGGCCGTCGCCGTTGCAGTCCTGGGCCAGTTCGTGCAGGGCGATGATCTCGGCGAAGGTGATTCCGAGGTTGCGCATCAGTGCGTTGTGCAGCGTCAGCCAGACGCCGGAGACCGGGTCGTGGGTGACTTCGTTGGCGATCGTGTCGGTGACGAGATTCGGGATTTCCAGGTCGTTGAACCACGCGACCAGCTCGGGTGAGTACGTCAGGCCCGGCTCGTTGAAGTTGTCGTAGAACTCCTCGCGCGGGGTGTTGTAGAAGTATTCGAGCCATCCGGTGTGGACCACCAGGATGTCACGCTTGCGGATCTCAACGCCTTGCTGGGCGACCGGCACCGCCGAGATACACCACGGTCCATGATGTTGACCCGTCGCGCCGGTCCGCGAGGGCCGAGGAAGGTGGGATCCCCCTTGGGGTTGCCGATCTGCACCTGCAACGTGAACGTCTTTCCCTGCCTGACTTCGGCGACGCCGGCGAGCGCTTCGCGGGAGCCGAGGTAGTTCAGTGCGCCCACCTCGTCGTCGGACCCCCATTTGCCCCAGTTCTTGGGCTGGTCCTCGAGCAACTCGGTGGTGGTCGGAACCCTCGTCGTGCGTCCTGTGTCGGACATGATGGTGACACCTTGGAAGCGGGGAGAGAATCGGTCGGCATTCGGCGACAACTGGTGCTCGCTCTGCGGCGCGAAGACGGTGGCGAGGCGGCTGATCGTCCGAGCTCGGGCGAGTTTCGCAGGTCACTGCCGTTTTCGATGCGCGCACCGTCGACGCCGAGTCGGTCGATGATCTGGCGGGCCCAGTCGATGTCGGTGTCGGTGGGGCTCAGTGCGCGGTTGATGACGGGGGCTTGTCCGGGGTGCATGCACAGCTTGCCTGACATGCCCATGGTGCGGGTCACGGTGAGGGCGTCGGTGAGCGGATCCTCTGCGGTGGTGAGGGTGGGGCCGTCGATGGGGCCGGGCAGACCCGCTGCCCGGCTTGCCACCACCAGCCGTCCCCGGGCATAGGACAGGGCCGGCGCGAGGTCGGCGGCCCCGGTGTCGCGGCGGAAGTCGTTGCTGCCGAGGGCGATCCGGAAAGTCGGCTGTGCGGAGGCGATGTCGTAGGCGCGTTCGATGCCCAGTGCCGATTCGACGAGTGCCATAACGAGGGTCCGGGCGGGCAATCGGGCGGCGGTCTCGGTGACGTGTTCTGCCGACTCGCATTTGGCGAGCATCACACCCAAGAGCCCGGGTGTTGCCGCGAGTGCGTCGAGGTCGCGGCTCCAGTCCTCGCTTTCGGCCGGGTTGATGCGGACCCAGCCGGTGCCGCCGCGAGAGAACCAGAGGTGGAGGGCTTCTCGTGCCGTGGGTCTCGCGGAGGGGACGACACCGTCTTCGAGGTCATAGATGACGGCGTCGGCCGCTCCGGCGTTGGTCTCGGTGGAGTGCCTGCTGTGGGCGGCCGAGACGAGCAGCCACGATCGGGCATCGGCGGCGGGGATGTCGGTATGGTTCTGCTGTGTCGATGCCATGGGGGTCGTCCGGTGGGTCGTCGTTGTTCTATCGGGACAGCCATCCACCGTCGACGGACAGGGCGGTGCCGGTGACGTACGAGGACGCGGCCGAGGCGAGGAAGACCGCCGCGCCGGCAAGATCCTCCGGCCGTCCCCAGACGCCGGCGGGAATGCGGCGCAGCATGTTCTCCGCCCGGGCGGGGTCCTCGCGGTGCGCGGCGGTGAACTCGGTTTCCATATAGCCGGGGGCGATTGCGTTGACTCGGATGCGGTGTGCGGCCCACTCGTTCGCGAGAGCTCGGGTCAGTCCGAGGATGCCGTGCTTGGAGGCGGCGTAGGACGGGACCTCCATCCCGCCTTGGAAGGAGTTGATCGAGGCGATGTTGATGATGCTGGCGGCGGCGTTGTCGTCGAGGGCGGCCCGTGCGAAGGCCTGGCTGAGCAGGAATGGGGTGGTGAGGTTGAGGTCGAGCACGGCCGACCAGTCCGTGGGCGTGGTTTCGGTCGCCGGCCCACGGCGGATGATGCCGGCGTTGTTGACCAGGATCGTCGGATGCGGGAACTCGGTCCCCGCCCAGGACATCAGCTCTGTCGCGGTTTCCGGCGTCAGGTGACCGAGGTCGGCGGTGCGGGTCGAGCACCGGACTCCCCGGGCACGCACCTCCTTGGCGACCTGGTCGAGGTCGCCGATGTCGACGGCGACGATGTCGGCTCCTGCTTCCGCGAGAGCGATGGCCAGTGCACGGCCCAGGCCACGCGAGGCCCCGGTCACGAGGGCGGCGTTGCCGTCCAGGCGGAACAGGTCCAGGACCGGGGTGTGGACAGGTGCGTTCATGCGAGAGCTCTTTCTACTCGGATCGGGAGACGACTGGTGGCCGGGCCGGTGTGCGGGGTGNCCGCACACCGGCCCGGCGGCTATCAGGTGCGGGTGGCCTCGTCGAGGACCCGGTCGTGTTCGAGGGAGGTGCGGGCGGTTTCCTTGGCGGCGATCACGGCGATGATGGTGATCACGGCCAGGACGGCGAGGTAGATGCTGACGGCGATGGTGTTCTTTTCCTCGACGGTGCCGAGCAGTGCGACCGCGATGACGGGGGCGAGGCCGCCGGCGAAGACGGACGCGAGCTGGTAGCCGAGGGAGGCGCCGCTGTAGCGGACGCTGGTGCCGAACAGTTCGGAGAACATCGCCGCCTGCGGCGCGTACATCAGGGTGGTGAAGATCAGCCCGATGAAGATGGCCGCCGCGATGACGGTTTGGTTGCCGGTGTCGATGAGGGGGAAGAACACGAAGCCCCAGATGCCGGCACCGAGTGCGCCGGTGAAGTACAGCGGTCGCCGGCCGACCCGGTCGGACAGGGCGCCGATGATCGGGGTGAGGAAGAACTGCGCGACCGAGGCGATCAGCACACCGGCGATGGCGGCGCTCTTGGGCATATCCAGGTAGGTGACCATGTAGGTCATCACCACGACCGTGAAGATGTAGTACGAGGTGTTCTCCACCAACCGCAGTCCCATCGCGATGAGCACCTCGCGGGGATATTTGCGCAGGACCTCGATGATCGGTGCGTGCTCGGCCTTGTGGTTCTCGAGGGCCTTCTTGTTGGCGGCGAAGACCGGGGATTCTTCGATGCTCAGCCGGATCCAGAGACCGATCAGGACCAGTACGGCGCTGAGCAGGAAGGGAATACGCCAGCCCCAGGAATCGAAGGCTGCGTCGCTCTGGAACAGAGCCAGCACCCACAGCACCACCGCCGAGAGGAGGTTGCCGAGGGGTACGCCCGCCTGGGTCCACGACGTCCAGAATCCGCGGCGGTCGTTGTCACCGTGTTCGGCGGCCATCAGGACCGCTCCGCCCCATTCGCCGCCGACGGCGAAGCCCTGCAGCAGTCGGCAGCCGATCAACAGGAGCGGTGCGGCCATACCGATGCTCGCGAAGGTCGGCAGTAGGCCGATGGCGAAGGTCGCGGCGCCCATCATGAGCAGGCTGACGACCAGCATTTTCTTGCGTCCGAGTTTGTCACCGTAGTGGCCGAAGACGATCCCGCCGAGCGGGCGGGCGAAGAAGCCCACCGCGAACGTGGCGAACGCGAGCAGGGTGGCGGTGGCCGGTTCGCTGTCGGGGAAGAATAGGGGCCCGAAGACCAGTGCAGCGGCCGAGCCGTAGAGGAAGAAGTCATACCATTCGACGGCCGTGCCGATCATGCTGGCGAAGGCGACCTTGACGATCGAGGTGCGCCCGGCTGCGTGGGTAGCGGGTTCGGCCGCAATGTCGGGTGTGGACATGGCGTGTCCTTTCGGGACAGGGGTGGGGTCCGGTGGGGTCATGGGACGAGCACGACCTTCATGTCGTGACCGGCCGCGGCGCGTTCGAGCGCCGAAGCCGCATCAGTGAGGGAAATTTCGGTCACCAGTTGTGGCCACGGTGTCGGGTCGGCGGCCATCGCGTCGGCAGCGGCCCGGTAGTCGACCTTGGTCGATCCGTAACTGCCCTGCAGGCGAATCTCCTTGCGGGTGACGGCGTTGAAGTCGACCGGTCCGGTGCGGGCGAACAGGCCGACGACGGAGATGGGGCTGCCGGGCAGGACCGCGGCGATGGCGGCATCGAGCGCGGCCATCGAACCGGAGGCGTCGACCCAGGCGGTGGGGATGAAAGGCAGCTCGTCCCGGCCGGCGATCACGGTGCGCAGACCGAGCGCGCGGGCCAGCGGCAATCGCGCGTTCTCGTCGTTGCCGACCCCGGAGAGCACGACGTCGTGGCCGCGCTGGGCGAGGACGAGGGCGGCCATCGTGCCGATCGGTCCGGGCCCGGACACCACCACCCGGGTGGGGCCGTCGGCGGCGTTCTCGATGTGCGCGACCGCGCGGCAGGCGACCGACAGTGGTTCGGTCAGCGCCAGGGTCGACGCCGGCAGATGCCGGTCGACCTCGACCAGGCGGACCTCGGGGACGACGAACGATTCGGCGGCCGCGCCGTCGAAGGACAATCCGAGCACGGTGCGCCGGGGGCAGATCTGCCGGAAACCACGCTCGCACAGATCGCACACGCCGCAGCCGTCGATGGCAACGGGGACAACGCGTTTGCCGAGCCAGGTCGGGTCGGCGCCCTCGCCGAGGGCTTCGACGTATCCGACCGCCTCGTGTCCGAGCACGACCGGGGGGAGGATCCATTCGTAGCCGGTGTCGTGACGCCAGGCGTGCACGTCGCTGCCGCACAGCCCGCAGGCCTCGGTGCGAACCCGCACCTGCCCCGGGCCCGGTTCGGGCTTGGGCAGATCCTGCACCAGGACGTCGTGGGGAGTGGCACTTCTCTTGGTCAGAGCTCGCATGGGGAACCTGCTAACTTTCGCCCGCTGCCGGGCTCAGGGATGAAAGAGGGTGGGGCGCCGGCGGACACCGCCCCTGAGTGCCGACGGCACTCGGTGTGGTTGCGCCATGTCAGGCGGTGTCCGCCGCAGTGTCAGCGGATGAAGCGGTCGACGTAGTCGGCGCCGAGACCGATCTTCTCGTAGTGCGCGCGGGCCTTCTCGATCTTGCTGAACACATCCTCGATGCCGACGGTGTTGCCGTCGACGTCGACATAGATGTACGCACCGCTCACGTGGAACAGGGTCGCCATCTCGGTCACGTCTTCGGGGACCTCGAGGGTGTGGATGTCGCCGGGCGGCTCGAACGCGTAGGTGCCCTCTTCTGCCCACCAGTCGTACTCGAGGTAATGCCAGCGGCCCCGCAGGGTGAACGCGTGCACCGCCCCGGCGTGCCGGTGGCGGGACAGGATGCCCGAGCGGCGCACCCGCAGAATGTTCACGAAATAGCCCTGGCTCGCCGACAACACCAGCGGGCGGAACTCGACATCCTGCGACTGCGGAACCCACAGCCGCTCGTCACAGTCCAGATCCAGTGCACCCGGAACGATCAGGTCGTCACTCATCCCGTACGGCTTCGGACCCGTGTAGGGCACAGCCTCTTCGTTCTTCATGTCAACGGTGGAACTCACGATGCTCTCCTTTCGCTTAATCGCATAAGTGACGGTACATCGTTGTGTTCCAACGCACAAGCGGTGATGTTTCAGGGCTTCAGCGGGCCGGTAACTGGATAAATGAGCCAAGGCTGGGCAGTCGTCGGAGTTCTTAAGTAGTCATTGGCGGGTCTACGGGGAACTTAAACGAATCAGTGCTGCCGTTTGTGCAGGACTCTTCGCGGCGTCACCTCCTGGAAGCATCACTTAACCGCGTAAGCTGGCACGCGTGACTGATACATCCCGCGGCGCAGGCAGTACCTCCAACGGTGGCCGCTCCCGGCGAGTGACGATGAGCGATGTGGCCCGCAAGGCGGGGGTGTCTGCTGCCGCGGTCTCCTATGCACTCAGCGGGGCGCCCGGGGTCAGCGACGAGAGCCGCCAGCGGATCCTTGCCATCGCCGAGGAGATGGGGTTTCGACCCAGCAGGATCGCCCGGGAACTGCGCTCGGGCACCACGAAAGCAATCGGGTTACTCCTGGCGGACATCGCCAACCCGTTCTACACCGAGGTCGCCGGGGGAGTGGTCGCCGCCGCCGCCGAAGAAGGCTACGAGGTGTTCGTCTCCCACGTCGGCGTGGACGGTTCGCGGCAATCGGACGTCGCGTTCGCGCAGGTCGACCGGAACTGCAGCGGCCTGATCTTCACCTCGCTCGTCGCCGCCGACAAACCACTCCTCGACAAGCTCCGCGACGAGAACATCCCCGTCGTGCAGCTCTACCGGCAGATCGAAGACGAACCGTCCGACTGGGTCGGCATCGACGACTACTCCGCCTCGTTCGAAATGGCCTCCCACGTGGTTGCCACCGGGCGTCGCAAGGTCGCTATCCTCGGCGGCCCGGACACCTCGAGCGTGTCGGTCAACCGCATGAACGGATACCGTGACGCCTTGGCCAAAGCGGGTTTGCGCGCGGTCAACGAACCCGACGTGTGGGGGGAGTTGACCCGGCCGGCCGGTGCATTGCGCGCCCGAGCACTCTTCGCCGAACACCCCGAGATAGAGGCCGTCGTCTGCGGTAACGACATGATCGCGCTCGGCGTTCTCGACGTCTCCCGCGAAATCGGCAAGCGCGTGCCGGAAGACCTGGCGCTGACCGGGTTCGACGACATGAGCTTTTCCAGCGCCGGCCCCCTCCAGTTGAGCACCGTGACCGTGCCGCGGGATCTGATGGGCCAACGCGCCGCACGCATGCTTCTTCAACGTCTCGCCGGCGACAAGGGACCCGCACGCAAAGAGCTACTGCCGTACGGGATTCAGGTGCGAGAGACCACCGCACGACGCGTATAGGGCGCGCTCGGCCGAGAAACATTCGAACGTCGGAAGACACGCATCGCACCGAACCGCTTAGGCCTGCGGACTGTCATCTCTCGAGAACGCGCACGGTGGAACCCGCCAGTCCTTTCACTGTGATGCGGTCGCCCCCACCCCGGCGATTCGTCGAGTGGACCCCCTCGTCGGCGGACTCATCGCTCAGATTCGAATGCACCGTGACGCCAGACAGAGGTCGGTGATCCTGTGCCTGTGCCTGTCGCTTCCGCGTGACATACACGAGCCTGCGCGTAGGTGTCCGCATTCGTGCGCATAGCAGCCAGTTCCTGAGTTGTCAGGGCACGCCGGACCTTTCCGGGGATGCCGGCGACGAGCGTCCCGGGTGGAATCTGCATGCCCTCGGGGATCAGGGCGTTGGCGGCGATCAGGGTGCCCGCCCCGACGCGGGCACCGTTCATCACCGTCGCACCCATTCCGACCAGAACGTCGTCGTCGATCGTGCAACCGTGCAGGATCGCATTGTGCCCCACCGACACCCCTGTGCCGATGACGAGTGGGAAACCGGGATCTGCGTGGAGGACGCAGCCGTCTCAAATGTTCGTCCCGCTCGCCGATCTCGATCCTCTCCGCATCGCCGCGGACCACTGCGCCATACCAGATGCCCACTCCCGATGGAATCTGCACAGATCCTACGATCGTGGCGTTCGGCGCGATCCACACATCATCTGCAATGTCGTGATCGCCTGGGGTCAGAGAAATCCTCACCGCTGCAGCTCCTCGGTGTCGAGTCGCCGATGATTCGTACCGGAATAGGGCTGGGCGGATGTGAAGTCGTCTTCGCCGACGCGGTGGACGTGGATGAGGTTGGTGGATCTTACGGTGTGTGGGGGTGAGCCGGCGACGATGACGACGAGGTCGCCGCGCCGGTAGCGGCCCAGCCGGAGGAGGGCGGTGTCGACTTGGCGGATCATCTCGTCGGTCGATTCGACCGGGTCGACGAGGAAGGTTTCGGTGCCCCAGGTGAGGGCGAGTTCGTTGCGCACCTGGGGTACCGGGGTGAACGCCAGCAGTGGCAGCGGGGTGTGGAGCCGGGCGAGTCGTCGTGCGGTGTATCCGATCGGGTCGCTTCTCAGCGGCCTCTCCGCCGCCGCGGTGCTGGCCATGTTCGGTCCCGCGAACTGTTCGTACACACTGTTTCTGGGCCTGTTGATCGCAGTACCACTGATGATTTTCTGGGGTCGGTACTCCACCGCAGACAAGATCGACACCCTCTACGCGCACATTTCCGCGCAGGGATTGACCCCGCCGGGCCGCGACCAGGTTGAGGTACGTGCAAACGGCGAACGGGGACCTATCGCAGCGTGCTTCCGGAACCGGAACATCAACTTGACGGCACTCACCACCATGCTGACACAGATCGTCTACATGGGCGTCAATGTTGTCCTCCCGGCGTGTCTGCGCAACGTCGTCGGACTGTCACTAGCCGAATCAGCCGGACTCAGTGTCGTATTCGCCCTCACCGGCATCCTCGGACAGGTGCTGTGGCCGACCCTGTCCGATGTCATCGGCCGGCGTACCACCATCGTGGTGTGCGGTATCTGGATGGCTGTCAGCGTGGCCTGCTTCTACCTCGCCACATCCTCGCTCTTGGTTGTCCTCATCCAGTTGGCGTTTGGTCTGGTCGCTAACGCTGGATGGCCGATCTACTACGCAGCAGCCTCCGACGCCGCACCAGAAGGCGCCGTGTCCACCGCAAACGGCATCATCACCACGGCAATGTTCGTCGGCGGAGGTATTGCACCGCTCTTCATGGGCAAACTGATCTCTCTCAGCGGTGGATGGGGCGAGCGTGGGGGTACATCGTCTGCTTCTTCGTCATGTCTGCCTGCGCCCTGTTCGGGGTGCTGCTCCAGCTCTTCACCGAAAGGCCGAAACATGATTCGGCGCAGCAGGATGAGAGTGCATCACAAGAATCGGTGGCCCAGTGACCGGTATTCGCTTGTGCGCTGGCGACGTTCGAGATTCCTGCCCCGGCTGGTTGAGTGGGCCAGGGGAGATGGTGCGGCGCAGTTGCTCGGCACAGGGACGGAAAGTTGACAAGAGATCCGTTCTCGGCGCTGCGGGTGTTACCAGCTCTCCTCAACGCCGCCGTGGGGCAAGAATCCTGGTCGCAAACCGCTCGCCCCAGGATGAGGACGTGAGCGACGAACTGCAGCAAATCTCGTGCGTGACTCCCATGCCCGCCTACGTACGGGACCGCCTCCAGGCGTGGGAGGGCACAGACTTCCGGATCCCGACCACCGCCGTCGACCAGGTTCTCGATGAGCTCAACAGTCTCGAACAATCGCCGTGGGATCCGAACTGATTCCCGCCCTGCACTTTTGTGGTGTGGGTGAACGCCCGCCGGAACTTGTCTGCGGCGGGCGTTCACGGTGGGGTCAGTTCAGGGTGGCGGTGTCGATGACGAACCGGTATCGGACGTCCGAGGCGAGGACCCGCTCGTATGCCTCGTTGACCCGGTCGGCGGGGATCACCTCGACTTCGGATCCGATGCCGTGGGTGGCGCAGAAGTCGAGCATCTCCTGGGTGAGCGTGATGCCGCCGATCATCGATCCGGCGAAGTTGCGGCGGCCGCCGATCAGTGACATCACGTTCAGGCTGAGCGGTTCGGCTGGGGCGCCGACGTTGACCAGGGTGCCGTCGACGGCGAGCAGGCCGAGGTAGGCGTTGGGGTCGATGCTGGCGCTGACCGTGTTGATGATGAGGTCGAATCGGCCGGCGAGCTGCTCGAAGGTGTTGGGGTCGGAGGTGGCGTAGTAGGCGTCGGCGCCGAGGCGCAGGCCGTCCTCCTGCTTCTTCAGAGTTTGGGAGAGCACGGTGACCTCGGCGCCGAGGGCGTGGGCGATCTTGACGGCCATGTGCCCGAGCCCGCCGAGGCCGACGATGGCGACCTTCTTGCCGGGACCGGCACCCCAGCGGCGCAGCGGGGCGTACGTAGTGATGCCGGCGCACAGCAGGGGTGCTGCGGCGGCCGGGTCCAGGCTCTCCGGTACGGAAAGGACGTAGTCGGCGTCGACGACGACATGAGTGGAGTACCCGCCCTGGGTGGTGGTGCCGTCGCGGTCGACGCCGGCGTAGGTGGGGACCATGCCATTGGCGCAGTACTGCTCGTCGCCGCCCTGGCAGTTGGTGCAGTGACCGCAGGAGTTGACCAGGCAGCCGACTCCTACGCGGTCCCCGACGTTGTGGCGGGTGACGTCGGCGCCGACCTCGGTGACGATGCCGACGATCTCGTGGCCGGGCACGACCGGGAAGGGTTGCGGGCCCCAGTCGCCGTTGACGGTGTGGATGTCGGAGTGGCAGATGCCGGCGTACTGGATCTCGATGAGGACGTCGTCAGGGCCGACGTCGCGGCGCTCGATGGTGGTGGGGACCAGCGGCTGGCCCGCGGCGGGGGCGGCGTACGCGTTGACACGCATGGCAGATCTTCCTTCTTCTCTGGGGGTCACAGTGGTGGTGAGCAGGGCAGGGCTGAGTAACCGGTGGCGCAGCAGTCGAGGGGCGCACCGGGCGAAGTGGGTGGTTATCGCTTCTTGGTGTTGTGGAGTTCGTCGGCCAGTGCGCTCGCCTCGGCCGCGAGGAGCGCGGCACGGTGCTCGTCGCCCGCGTCGATCGCGTGCCAGTAGTCGATTTTGAGGTCGACGTAGCGTTGACGAAGGGCGATCTGTTGGGCCTCGAGTGCAAGTTGCTGCCGGCGTTCCGTCAGCAACGCGATCTGTGCGGGGGCGGCCGCGGCCCCGAGTTGCCCGTTGGCGACGTACTCCTTCATGTCATTCACCGACATCCCGGTCGCTGCCAGGCACGCGATGGCCAACAGCTGGCCCAGGTCGTTCTCGTCGTAGACCCGGTGTTTACTGCTTTCCCCGCGGCTGATCGGCGCGATCACCCCGACCGACTCGTAGTAGCGCAGTGTGCTGGCCGGAAGTCCGGTCAGGGCGGCCGCGTCCTTGATCGTGTAGTCGCGTGGGGTGGTTTGTGCACTCACACCATCGACGCTAGGAACTTCAAGTACTTGAAGTCAAAGGTCGGATGAGTCACACCCGTCTTCCCCGACCTCGACAGATCAGCGCGCTCGTTGCCAGGCACACGATCAGTTCGCTGGCGACCGGCCACCTTGCACGACGCCTACACCGGCACATACGGCATCGAACCGCTCCGACTGTGAAGGTGCAGCCAAGACTGCTGAGGGTGGACAGCGCGGGAGCTGAGCTGAACCAGACCCGGGTCCGACCGGTTCTCTTCTGAGTCCGACCTCGTCACTATCGAATTCTCGCGCACTACGAGCCACTTGTTCACAAGATGCCCACCGGTGACCCCGCTTTGCCGGTGACGGATCAACTATCGCGACTCACCCTTCTGCTCCGGCGGCACGGCCAGCGACACGCACGGTACTGGCGGGATCGGGCGTGTGGACCGATCGATTACGCGTCAGGACGGCATTTTGAGGATGGGCTTCGACCCTCAGATGCCAGTAGGGGACACGCACTCAACGAAAGGTGGTTCGCGGGGACCGTCACGCACCAGGGCGTTCCCGCGTCTTCCAGCCGCGACAGCAGCATGTCGTCCCGAACGATTTCTCGAAACCCTGGGCTGACCGCAGCTTTGCGGCAAGTCCATGTCGAGATCCCGGCACCGGCTCCGTCCCAGCGTCGAATCGGCAAGACAACACAAGACAACAACTGGAGGATGGATCTCATGGCACACGTACAACGTTTCGACCACATCGGCATCACCGTCGCGGACCTCGACTCGGTGACGGCGTTCTTCGTCGGACTGGGCCTCGAGGTAGAGGGCACCGGATCCGTCGAGGGCGAGTTCGTGGAGACCGTCTGCGGCATCCCCGGCGCGCACTGTGAGATCGCGATGCTGCGGCCGCCCGACGGAGGGTCCCGGCTGGAGCTCGCGGCCTTCGTCACGCCCGACCACGTGCCCGGATCGCCCACGGCGATGGCAAACGAGCTCGGGCTGCGCAACGTGTCCTTCGAGGTCGGCGACCTCCAGGCGGCCGTTGACGCGGTGGCTGCGGACGGGTACGGGCTCATCGGCGGCATCGGCGAGTACGAGAACAGCGTGCGGATGGCCTACGTGCGTGGGCCCGAAGGGATCATCGTGTCCCTTTTCGAGCAGATCGGCTGACGCGCGTGAGCGTGCCACGTGTGGCTGTTCGAGCACCGTACGGGCGAAATCAGGAGCGGGTCGTGGGTTTGATCGAGATCGAACGCCAAGAGGAGGGAGGTGAACGAGATGAGCTCGGACGTGACTGACGACCAGATTCAAGCCCTGGCCGCGACCGCCAAGCCCTTTAGTCTGGTTCAGCTTCGTTGGAGCTCGGACCGATATCAGGACGGAGCCGGGGCGATTGAACTTGAACACCAACGTCGCATGCTGTCGTTACGCGCCGAAGGTGTGATCGCGATCCTCTGTCCCGTCATCTCTGACACCTTTGCCGGCGTGGCGATCATGACTGAGCCCCTTGAACGGGCGCGGCAGATCATGGCCGCCGACCCGTGTGTGCAGGCCGGAATCATGACCTGCGAGGTCCTCCCGTGCCTCGGCTTCCCGGGCGACACGCTGCCTGAGTAGCCGCACTCTCCGTCACGCAGGCAGCGGGACGGTCCTAGCTAGCCTTTCACGCGCGCTCCACGATCGCGGTTGTCGTGGTAGCCAGAGGTGTTTACGCCGACGCATTACAACGCCCGATACGGAGGATCTACCCGTCATCGCAGAGTGGCCAGAGATCGGCCTCGGACCTGTCACTACGCAGGTTCCGACCGTCGGAGACATAAGTCGATACTGCATCATCGTCACGAACGTTCACGTGCCAATCTTCTACTCGGCCGGCCGGTGACGGAGTGATCCCGGTGAAGGATCGTGTCCGCTCACCGACGCACCACCCGGGACAGGTAGTGGGCATGAAGCGGTGATTGACCGATCAGTGGCCAATTGAGAGGGTGAAGAATGGCTTCGAAAGAATCGCGACGACCCCCGTTGCATCCGTTGGAGACCCCATCATGGAACCTGAAACTCTGTGGCGAGGAAGACAACGCTGCTGGTGCACCTCCCCACTTCGTAAGCGCATGTCACGCCGTGGGGCGTGACACCCGCTGCTACGAGGAGCTGAGCTGGCTAGGTGAGATGAGCTGGCTTGTCGTCGACGAGACCAAAGTCTTTGGGGGCTGGTCAATTGGGCTCGAGACCGGACACGGAGGAAGCCATGGTTTCGGAACCCCGGTCGACGTCGATCTCGCCACGATCACCGCACGAGTTGCCGAAGCGGCGCAGGACTGGTTTACGGGGTGTGAACACATATTTTGGCCCGTTGCGAGCCGTAACCCGCTTCGATTGCTGAAGCCAGAGGTCCGGAACGGGTGCGGCGTCTGGGTTAGCCCTGGCGATGGCACGGTCATGTGCAGTATCGGAGACCTCTGCGAATAATCTGGACGGCCGAATCCGCTGCGTTGCTATGTGTTCCGGAGACGGATCTGCTTTCGACGGAAGGACTTGTGATGATCGGTGACCGATGGGGCGTGACCGATGACGAGGTTGCCCGTCGTTACCCGTGCGACGTGCTGGTCCCAGTGCCCGTGCTGCAGGCTTGGCGAGGCGTCACCGTGCACAGCACGCCCGACGGCCTGTGGCCGTGGGTGGCGCAGATCCGATTGGCGCCGTACTCCTACGACTGGATCGACAATTTCGGGCGCCGATCGCCACGGCAGCTGCGCGCATTGCCGGAACCCGCAGCTGGTCAGCGCTTCACCGCCTCGGGGAATCGTCCCCTCGGGCGCATCCTCTCGGTCTCCACGGCGGAACAGCTCACCGGCGGGATCATGGGTGCGGTGATGTCGTACGTGCTCGTTCCGAACGGCGACTCGACGCGCCTGCTGCTGAAGGTCGTCATGGCGAAGGGCCGCTGGCTCGCGCCACTGATCTCCGTCGGCGACCTCGTCATGGCCCGCCGTCAACTGCTCAATCTCAAGCGGCTGGCCGAGCAAAACAGAGCCCCGTTGGCCTGACGGGGAACTGAAGCACTGTCACCGGCAGGGATCGGTCACCGGACGCAGTCGACCGTGGCTTCCGCTCCTATTCTGGATGTTGCCCTGGTCCCCGCTTGGCGGGTGCAGGAAGCCGAGCAAGTCGTCATCACGGGAGCGGCGATGTTCGATCCAATCAGCATCCGCAGCACGAGTGGTCGCGCCGGCCCTCAGGACAGCAGAACCCGCCGGTGGGGTCAGGCCGGGGCGAGGTGCGGGCTCTCGCGCAGTGTGTCGGGCGGTGACCGGCGAGCGGCGCCGGGGGAAATGCCGACGGCGCGCTTGAAGGCGCGGCTGAATGCCGCTTCGGACGCGTAGCCCAGGCGGGCGGCGAGCACCGCGACGGGGACGTCGTCGGTCCGCAGCCAGTCCAGTGCCACCTGCATCCGCCACCGGGTCACGTACGCCATCACCGGCTCGCCCACCAGTTCAGTGAATCGGGCCGCGAAGGCTGACCGGGACATGGCCGTCTCCCGCGCCAGCGAGGCCACCGACCAGGGCTGGGCCGGATCGCGGTGCACGAGCGACATGGTCCGGCCGATGCGGGGATCCTGCAGGGCTCCCAACCAGCCGGTCTGCCCCGCCGGGTCGTCGGCGATCCACGAGCGGATGGCCTGGATCACCAGGATGTCCGACAGCCGGGTGATCACTTCCTCGCCGCCCGGCCGCAGCTGCCGCCTCTCGGCGACGATGAGCCGGAGCGTGCTTCGCATCCAGTCAGCCTCGAGCGACGCCGAACCGGGCGATCCCTCGATGACGATCCGTGCGGGGCAGCAGCGCCACCAGGTTGCGGGCTGCCGGGTGCCCGAAGCGGACGGCGCCGCACACGATGCTCGTGGGTGCCCGCCGCCGCCGTGCCGCAAGATCGCATAACGATCGCTGGCGTAGTCGTATGCCAGCCCGTCGACCCGCGGGGCCGGAACCCCGGGCTCGCTGAGCAACAGGTGCCCCTGGCCGTGGGGCACCAGGGCGAAGTCGCCGGGGTGCAGCTGCCGGGGATCGTCGCCGTCCACCTCGAGCCGATAGCGTCCGGCGTTGACGACATGGAATCACATCGACTCGGGCTCGGGCGGCAGGTCCAGCCCCCATGGAGCGGTCAGCTCGGACCTGCAGTAGAAGGTGCCCGCCATGCGCAGGGCGTGCAGCGCCTCGCCCAGCGGATCGGGTGTGGTCCAGGGATCCGCCATGACCGAGATTGCACACAACGAACTGCCCACACCGGTGCTCTGGTGCTCGGCGTCGCGCTGCCGGCGATGGCCCTCGTCGCCGGGGTGGCCTACTCATTCTCGGTGGCGGTCATGCCCAACCAAGGTGCGCAACGTAATTCGAATGCTCACTGCGCCGGAAGTCGGGCGAACCTCGTACACCACCACGTCCCTGCACCCGACTACCTCGGACCCGCCGCGACTGGGACGTCGCCCGGACCTCACCGGTGTCACTAGCCGAAGCCGCGACCAGTTCCCAATCCGACACGATGGGCAAATGAGGCCGGTGACGGCGCTCAGCGACACTGTGACCGTGACCGACGACATGCACGTCGCTGATTCGATCGTCGGCGTTGACGGCCAACGTGCCCTACACGTTCGCGGCGAGTAGCCGGCAGCCATCCAGGCTTGTATTCACCGCTGGTGCCTGCCCGCTCGATGACGCCGGCGCCACGGTAGTGGTCGTCAGCCGCCACTTTCGCGACCACGACGTGCCTTGCACATTGCTCGGCGTTGCTGTACTCGGCTACCCGGACCAGCTTGTCGAAGTCGAAGCGATTGCCGCGCTTCGAGAGCGGAACTTCATCGGGCTCGTTCCGCGTGGCGGAGGGCCGCTGCCGGTTCGGTGCCTGACGGCCACCATCCGGCGGGGGCCCCGTCCGGGCGTGCCAGGAGTGCCCCGCCGCGGGGGATGCCCATTCCGCGGGCGGTGATGGTGTCGAGGTCGTGGACGACGAGCGGAGGCCCGGGAACGGAGCGAGCTGCGCGCTGCCAGGTCGCGCTCGGGTCGGTGGTGAACAACGTCAGCCCGGGTCCGAGTAGATCGAGGGTGGACACAGTGTGGGCTCGGGAGCGCAACCAGACGTGCGGGATTCGGCCGCCGAGGTCCGCGGGCAGTTCGTGTGCGGCGAGTCGGGCCCCGCCGTGCGGGTCGGCCGATCGGGCCACGTTGTGTGCGGCCACCGGTCGACGTTCGGCCTCGTAGGTGTCCAGTAGCTGCGGTCCGCTCCAGCCGAGGAGCACCCAGGCGAGTTTCCACCCGAGGTCGTAGGCACTCTGGATGGCGGTGTTCATGCCGGTGCCCCCGCGTGGCGTGATCTGGTGTGCGGCGTCGCCGACGAGGAACGCGGCGCCCTCCCGCCAGCGGTCCGCGAGCTGCGCGGCGAAGGTGAACGTCCCGATGCGTTCGATTTTCGGCGCCAGGTCGGCTAGTCCGCTGCCGAGCCGGATGAGGCGGGCGGATTGGTCCTTCGTCGGACTCGGCGAGGAGTACTGCGCGAGTTCGTGTTCCACGCCGTAGACCCATCGGTCACCGTGGCCGGCGGGGACGAAGACTCCCGCGGCTTCGGGGTGGGTGACGGCGTAGATGCAGAAGCGGCGGTCGCCGAGTAGTTCCCACAGTGGGGCACGGAACTCGGTCCCGATTGCCTGGGACAGACGCCCTGGCCCACGCATCACGATCCCGAGGGCGTCGCGCACCGTGCTGCGCGCTCCGTCCGCCGCGACGAGGTAGCGGGCGTGGACGATTCGGGTTTCGCGGGTTTCGACGTCGCGCAGGGTCACCTGGACGTCATCGAACCGGTCCTCGAGGCCGACCACCTCGGTGCCCATATCCACCCGCGCGGTGCCGAACGAGCGCAGGTGGTCCAGCAGCACCGGCTCGAGGTGATCTTGCGGAACCGAGGCGGGGGCGGTCGGGCTGAGGACCGCGCTCTGCTCTCGGGTCGGGAAGCTGGTCAGGTGGGTGTCACCGGCAGCGTTGAGCGTGGGACCGACCCATTGCTTCCATTCGACCTCGACCCCGCCCGCGCGGACCTCCTGCTCCAGCCCCCAGGAACGCAACAGCTCCATCGTGCGGGTACTGATGGAGGCCGCCCGTGGTAGCCCCGACAGGGCGGGACGCCGCTCCACCACGATGACCTCGATCCCGTGGCGAGCCAGTGTGATTGCCGTGGTGAGACCCGCCGGACCCGCTCCGACCACGAGTACAGGCGTGGACGCCCGGGGTGTCGGCGCACGGGTGGGTGTGGTCGGGCTGTTCATGACGTCAGCTCCTTCGTTCGAAGGCTCGTTGTCTCGACGTCAGGGGAGGGCGGCGGGCTCGTCTCGATTTCGCCGGACAATATGTCTCTCGATTAACAGCCTGAACTTCACGAGACGATGTGTCAAGTGAAAATGTTAGAGTGACGGCTGTGGCCACCAGGAAGTACGAGCAGCGCCTGCGCGCGGAGGCGGCCGAGGAAACGCGCCGCAGCATTCTCGACGCGGTCTATGACCGGCTGCGCCGAGCACCGTCCACACCGGTGAGTGTCGAGCAGGTGGCCCGGACGGCGGGTGTCTCCCGCTCCACCGTCTACCTCGTCTTCGGGTCACGAGCCGGGCTGTTCGACGCCCTCACCACGGACCTGTGGTGGCACCGGGCAGGGTTCCAGGCGGTGGTGGATGCGGTGGAGCACCCGGACGCGCGGGAGCACCTGCGCGGCGGGATCGACGCCGGCGTCCGGGTGTTCGCGGCCCACCGCGACGTCTTCCGGGCACTGTTCTCGATGGCCCAACTCGACGCGGATGCCGTCGGCGGGGCCATCGCGCGGATCGAGGAGAACCGGGCCGGCGGGATGGCGCACCTCGCCCAGCGACTGGCCGAACAGGAGGTTCTGCGGCCGGAGGTCACCGTCGACGAGGCTGCAGACCTGCTCTGGCTATTGGCGAGCTTCGACAGCTTCGACCAGCTGTACACCGGGCGGAATCTCCCCGTCGACGACGTCTCCCGCACCCTGATCGCCGCCGCCGAACGCAGCCTCTGCCGGTGAGTGGTCGGCCTCGTGCCGCACGGTCACGCCGGGTCGGTGTTTCTGCGAGGCTGACGGCGCCGGTGGAACCGTGCACGCTGGAGATCCAGGAGGGTCGCGCTCTCGGCGTCAACTCGCCGGTGTCGACGGGCGATTCCGGCCCGGACGGCAGTCGTATGTCGGTGCAGCTCGCAGTAATTGGTAATTGATTCGCAATAGTGTCGTCGGCACGTCGCGCAGTGGTGTCACGATCGGGGATGTCAGCGCTCGTGGAGGAAACGCGCGGCGTGTTTCGTCGGGTGGTCAGCTGGCAGCGAACAGGGGCATAGGTGGTCGTGTGCCGGCGCTGTAGTGGGTATGGGCGAACTGGAGAAGTTGGACGGCTACTCGAGGACGGTGGTCTCGGTTGCCGATACGGTGTTGCCGAGTGTGGCCAGCCTGGTTGTGCGGACGTCACGGGGGAGCGGTTCGGGCAGCGCGAGTGTGATCACCGATGACCGGCTGTTGCTGACGAGTGCGCACGT
Source organism: Rhodococcus mengyinensis (assembly GCF_048381435.1). Lineage (NCBI taxonomy): Bacteria > Bacillati > Actinomycetota > Actinomycetes > Mycobacteriales > Nocardiaceae > Rhodococcus > Rhodococcus mengyinensis. Next base: position 20,345 of record NZ_JBLWIT010000073.1, read on the forward strand.
GGTGGCGGGAGCGAGCGGGGCCGAGGCGGCATTCACCGACGGAACTGTTGTCCGCACCGACGTGGTGGGGCGCGATCCGTTGTCCGATCTCGCTGTGCTGCGTGCTCGGGGCGATGTGCCGGCTCCGGTGGAATTGGGTGACGCCGCGTCGCTGCGGGTGGGGCAGTTGGTCGTCGCGTTGGGGAACCCGCTGGGTCTGGCGGGCAGTGTGACGGCGGGCATCGTGTCCGGGCTGGGCCGCTCGTTGCCGGTGGAGTCGGGGCGGGTGATCGATGAGGTGATCCAGACCGACGCGGCGCTGAATCCGGGGAACAGCGGTGGCGCGTTGGCCGACAGTGCGGGCCGGCTGGTCGGGGTGAACACCGCTGTCGCCGGAATGGGGGTGGGTCTGGCGGTGCCGATCAACTCGACGACGAGGCAGATCATCGCCGCGTTGGTATCGGCGGGGCGGGTGCGGAGGGCTTGGTTGGGGATCGCGGGCATGCAGGTTCCACTGCCTCCGAAGCTGCAGGGGCGGATCGGGTCGAAGACCGGTTTGCAGGTTGCCGGTGTCTCCCCGCGCAGCCCGGCCGCCGAGGCGGGGCTGCGGCGCGGGGACATCATGGTCGAACTCGACGGCAAGCCGGTCGTGACGACGACCGCCGTCCAGCGGTTGATGGTCGAGGATGCGATCGACCGGCAGATCGAGATCACAGTGTGGCGCAACGGTGCGCTGGTGGACGTGTTCGCACGTCCTCGTGAGCTCGCGGCCTGACGACCACACGGCGACGTGGGATCCGATCGACGGTCACCGATTCATCTCGTGCCGGATCGCGTCCTGGACTTTCCCGTGAGCCACCGCGATACCGCCCGCGATATCGGTCAGTGTTCTCCGATGCTGGAGGCGCAACGGGTCGTTCATTACACCGTCGTGCAGGTGTTGCCGATACGGGAAGGCCGGGCGCGGTTCGGTCTTCACGAGGTGCCGGTTGAACGTCCCAGTGAGCTGCGACAGCTCGTTGAGTCGTCGGTAAACGTCATCGCTGGCGACGACCCGCGCCTGGCTGAGCAGAGAATCGAACTCGTCACCGCCGATCTCGTCCGCGTCATTCGGGTGCGATGCAGCCGAAGTCGTTGCGGTTGCGGCGAGGCGGGCCGTCGCCCCCAGCAGGTCGGCGTAGATCGCGAGCCGCAGTTTCACGAGTTGGTCTCGGCGCGCAGTCTTGCTGCGCAACCGTTCGGTTATCCACGGTGAGAGGGCGGTGCCCACGATTCCGGCCACGCCCATCCACATGATCGCATTCACGATCAGTCTCCCGTCTCTTCTTGCGTTCGTGCCGAAGACCCGCGTTCACATCCCGCCGCCTCCGCGTTACTCATTCCCGGACACTCTGGCGGCCGCTGTTCACGGCCGGTTCTGGTTCGTCGTTGTCGCCGAAGATCGTCTTGGCCTCGAGGTATTCCATCAGGCCGAACTTGCCGAACTCCCGGCCGTTGCCTGACTGTTTGTAACCGCCGAACGGCGCATCGAAGGCCAGCGGAGCACCATTGAGATGAACCATTCCCGTCCGCAGCTGTCGGGCCACATTCCGTGCCCACTCCGGATCGCTCGACGAGACCATCCCGGACAGCCCATACGCGGTGTCATTCGCGATGCGGATTGCGTCGGCCTCGTCCTCGTAGCCGATGAGCATCACGACCGGGCCGAAGATCTCCTCGCGCGCGATGGTCATATCGTTCGTCACGTCCGCAAAGACGGTGGGCCGGACGAAGTAGCCGGTGGACAGTCCTGCCGGGCGACCGACTCCACCAGCGACGAGTGTGCCGCCCTCTTCGATGCCGGTCTGGATCAGGCGCTGCACCTTGTCGAACTGTGTCTGTGACACCAGCGGTCCCACGGTCGTCCCCTCGGCCTCGGGTTGTCCGACCACGATCGACGCGGTGGCGGCTTTCGCGATCGCGATCGCATCGTTCATGCGGTCGGACGGAACCAGAATGCGCGAGGCAGCATTGCAGGACTGGCCCGAATTGACCACCACACCCAGCACGTCTCGGGTGATGACCTTTTCGAAGTCCGCGTCGTCCAGCACAATGTTCGCCGACTTGCCGCCGAGCTCCTGTGCAACGCGTTTGACCGTTGTCGCAGCGTTCCGAGCGACCTCGACGCCGGCACGCGTCGATCCGGTGAACGAGACCATGTCGATGTCGGAGTGCATCGACAGTGCGGCTCCGACGGTAGGTCCGTCACCGTGGACAAGGTTGAAAACTCCGGCAGGGACTCCTGCTTCATGAAGTATCTCCGCGAAGATGATCGCATTGAGTGGCGCGATCTCGGACGGCTTCAACACCATCGTGCAGCCTGCGGCCAGCGCGGGCGCAACCTTCGCGGCGATCTGATTGACGGGCCAGTTCCAGGGTGTGATGAACGCACACACGCCGACCGGCTCGTGCACCACCGTCGTCGTACCGATCCTCTCCTCGAATTCGACTGCGCGGAGCGCGTCCACGGCCGCTGTGAGATGCACCAGGCCGGACGGTGCCTGAGCGGTCGTGGCCAGTGAAGTGGGTGCCCCCATTTCCTGGGTGATCGTCGACGCCAGGTCCGCCATCCGTCGCCTGTAGACCTCGATTATCCGATCCAGTAACGCAACCCGGTCGGCACGTGTCGTCGAGCGGTAACCGTCGAACGCCCTGCGGGCGGCCATGACGGCGCGGTCGACGTCCTTCTCGTCGCCCAGCGCGATGGTGGCGACGATCTCTTCTGTCGCAGGGTTCACGACGTCGAGCGTGTCGGTGCCGGTCGGGTCGGTCCATTCGCCGTCGATGTAAAACCTCTGGGTGTTCTCCATGGTGCTCCTCTGGTCGGCTGCTGCAGAAAGTGGGAAGGGTTGGGTATCGGATTCGGCGGGTGGCCGTCGGGTTTGCGATGGCGTCCTGTGTTGCACCGCTCTCGCACCCCGGGCCCTGACTGGATTGCGTCGGAAAGTTTCCGGCGCCTGATAACAATGACTCGCCACAGCTCAGCTGTCTGTCCGCCGGCCGGGCCCATTGGAGGATGAATGCATTGTCCCCCAATCGGAGGACAACGGCGATTTCGGGTCGAGCGATAGGAAGTCGAGGTGGTGGTCCATCGCCGATGTTCGGCGAACGGTGTTCCCCGAGAATGGAATTTCGGTGTCGGGCTGCCGATCCCAGCGCCGAACGCCTGTCAGCGTCGTTCGCACGAATGATCGTCTGGGTCCGACGTCACGATGAGGGATATCGACGATCAGACCGTGAAGCCGAGCCCTGTGCGGCGGATGGCACGGAGTTACCTCGACGCGCTGACCGACGAGGACCGCGCGGGAGGTCGGAGTGCGGCCGCCGCCATGGTGAGCGCCACAGCATCCTCGGCGAGCGCGGCCTGCCAGTCCGGCATCCGCCGGCCGGCCCACTGCCGCCACCACGCGCCGCCGTAGGAGCCGGCGAGGGCACCGACGGTTCCGATGATCAGGGCCGACGCCGTGTCGACCCGGTCGCGGTGGGCCAGCGCCGCGGCGCCTCCGCCGCCTGCGATGAGGCGTCCGGTGAGCGCGGGCTGGGAGAGGCGCGACGGTACGTTCGGGTTCTTGTCGGCCACCAGTTCGCCGCCGACGAGCGCCGTCGCGCCAACGACGCGGGCCCGGTGCGCCGAGCCCGGGGCACCCGACAACAATGCCGCCGCGATGCCCGTGGAACTGCGGAGACCGCTGGCCACGCCGATCACGGCCGACCGGACAGTGCTCGACCGTTCCGCCGCCCGGCCCCTCCTGTGCCCCGTCTCCTCGTCCTGTTGCCGCAGGACTGTGGTGACAGTGGCGCCGTAGACGAGATGCGGCACGAGGTCGCTGAGCCAGTCCTGGGCGGTCCACTGCCGCGGGTCGCTGATGCCGCGCAGGGTGATCGGGATGTCGGTGGCTGCCATCGCGGCGAGACCGATTCCGATCGTTCCGGCGGCTGGGGTCAGGTGGGCGCCGGCTCGGCGGACGAGGGAGGCGGCCACGCCGAGTCCTGTGCCGACGGCGATCCCACCGAGCGCCCCGAACGCCGACCGTCGCGCCGCGAGCGCGTCACCGCGTCCCGGTATCGCGACGCCCAGAGCGGTCGCAACGGACTCGACCGTCTTCTCCGGAACGGTGCTTGCGGGGCGGCCGCGGATCGCCATGTCCAGGTAAGTGACGGCGTCGAGCATCGTGGTGCCTGCGGCACCTGCAACGATGCCGGTCGTGACAGCGTTCATCGAACTGCCTCTCTCGCGTGATTCGACGACGGGGTCGCCCTTCCCGGGAGCATCCCCCGGCGGCGTACCGGGCAAACGTGGACGGGGTGTTGTGCGCGAGGCACGGCGGTATGTGGGCAGGAGTGAGCAGGACGCGATTGCGGGCGACGGTGACTGGTTCGGTGGCCGGGAACGTTGGCCAGGATCGTGCCGGCAACGGGGGAGTCGGGGAGCGTGGCGACGCCGGATATCTTGTGGCGCAGCCAAGCGCAGCCCCCGCCAACGATCGGTGTCAGCTGGCAGGGGCGCTACACGGACAAACCGCGCGTAGTAACGAGCGGTGCATTAGTGATCTTCGTGAGCCGGGGCGCGGAAGTCCAGGGAGTGTGATCCACGCCATTGCACAAATTTCTTCACTCAGTATTACCGACCAGTAAGTGTAGTTTTTGGGGTCGCACAAGGCACGTGCGTGAATTGATCGGCACCGCCGAGTTCCAATCGGCCGGAGTCTGTGGCGGGGGATGAAATTGTCAAATCCATCAGTTGGGAATTCAACATATCTGTCCGCCGATGCTGCTGTGCCGCAGCATGTCCGGCCGTCGCTCGGAGCTGTTCTGCGGAATCGAGGCACGCGGCGAGTTGCTCGCGGACCATTCGGTACCTGCGTCGCGTAATACTCGGTATGCAAAGAACAGGCATTGCGGTGTGACGTAGAACACGGCACATTCTCTCGGGAAGCATGGTGATCGGGAATGAGGTGTGGTTACACCCCTGCATGGGACCCAAAAGCGGGTATGGGTGTAGGTGATTCGGCCGTTGTGCAGGTGTCGACGTCGGACGACTGTGTGTGGTGCACCGTCATCGACGTGGCGGTCGGGAATCTCTGCACGTGAAGGAAGAGTCGTGATGGCACGGATCAGCAAGAAACTGGGAGTCGATTTACTGGATGCGTTGCGTGTCAGTGTCGTTGGCACCGTGGTGTGTGCCGGACTGGTCATGGGTGTGATCGTCCTGGCGATGTGGAAGTTCCCGATACCGGGCGTGTAGACGCCTGTGGCTTACGGACCTTCGCCGGCCCCGGTAGGCCGGAGTGCAACACCGGGCGGCAGTTCGGCGATATAGCTGACGGGGGATTGGTTGTGCTCGTGGGTCCGGTGGTCGATGACCGGCACCTGTGACGGGCGTCGTGTGGAGTGGAAGGAATGAGAATGCTCGGGACGGGTACGGGTGCGATGGTTGGCCTACTGGTGGTTGCGCTGCTGGTGGTCCCCGTCTCGTTCGCTGTGGCGGCACGGGCGGATGCAAAGGCCCGCCGCCTCTCGGAGGCGCAGCCGTCCGACGCGGACCTGGGGCGAGCGGTCGCGGTCGCGGAAGTGGCTGGTCGGTGCGATCAGTGGCGGCAGCTCGCAACGCGCGCGTGGCTGATCTGCGGCGGCGCCTCGCTGGTTGCAGTCGTGGTCGTGGGTGTACTCGTCTGTATCGGGTAAGGGCGGCGCGGACCGGACTGCGCGATTCCGGTTCGGGGCTGTCCAGCTCCCGTGTCTCCGGAACCTCTCGACTGCCGTGACATGCGCGTCCCGGGATCGTCCGGGAGTGCGGTGGACCCTCTGTGAGCCGTAGCGGCCCGGTCGGAGTGTTCTCCGCTCCGGCCGGGCCTCGCCGGGACGTGCAACACGACGCCACCGCGCTCTGCATCGGACGACTGGGTCCGCGCCGGTGTGCCTGGTGGTTTGCCCGGCTGCCAATGCCTTCTCGGGCGTCGGAGATGGCATCGGCGACCGGTACTCGGTCTGTACTGGCGTGAGGAAATGCTAGATCGGCCGGCTGGTCGCATCGCGGGGATGTGATCCACGCCACACGGTTTTCCGTGTCGACCGAACTGGGCCGGTGACGATGAGGCACCGGCCCCAACTCGCGCCCGAGAACTTCTCCGATTCACACTGTTTGCCAGGTGAAGCCGTCGGGGTCAGTGAAGGGTTCGGCGTCGCCGCTGATGACGATCCGGTGGGCGCCGGTGCCGTCGGGGGAGACGCCGGCGTCCTTCGCGAGGGCGCGGCGCCCGTAGAGCGCGAGCTTGACGTTCGGGCCGGTGGCGAACTCGACGTACTTGCGACCGAAGCTTCTTGTCACTTCCAGTCCGTGGTCGAGGTAGAACTGCTTGCTGGCTTTGACGTCTTCGACGCCGAGCAGCAGGACGAGGTCCTCGATGTGCCGGGTCGCCGGCCCCGTGTTCTTCTTCGACGATGTCGCGACCTTCCAGAGCGCTCCGTCGGGACCCTGCACGACACCGCCGTACCCCCACAGGCTCTTCTTGACTGGTTTGATTGTGGTGCCGCCATTTTCGAGGGCAGCCCCGACGTAGGCGTCGACGATGTTCGGCTGGGACACGACGAGCGAGAGGGTGTAACCGCGGAAGCCGGTGGTCGGTGCGTCCGTGTCGCGGGCACTGATGTGTTCATCGAGGCCGAGGGCCGCGTGGAAGGCTTTCGCGGTGGTGGGGTCGGGGGTTTCGAGGGCGAGGGATTCGATGTTCATGCGAGTGACGTTAATGTCGCCCGCGGGCAGTCGCTTCTCGATTCCTGATCAGTCTGCTCCATGGTTGCTCCCGTGCGTGAGTGCACTACGGGTGCGTGCGCGACTCCGTCTTCCTGGCGCAGGCGAAGTGACGGCCGTAGCGGAAGTGGCGTACTTGCGGACCGTCTCGAACTCGGCAGGTCCCACAGGCCCGGCATGCGAATGCAGTCAGTCGACGCGGGGTAACGGAAAATGTAACGCATCCGCGTGTGAATCAGATCACATGTGTGCGTGGTTGCTGAAACTACGCGACCGCTCACGGCGGCGCCCCAATAGAAGCGACGAAGGCAGAATTCTCATGGCGACACCCTCGACTCCGACGATTTCCGTGTCCACACCTCGCACGCAGAGGCGGCCCAGCGCGATGAGCACCGCCGAAATCAAGGCGAGAATCGAAGCCATGTACGCCGACGATCGCCGGCCTGACACTCCGACTGCTCGCTGACACACTTCCGGTGGAGCACGGTCTCGGCGGCTATGAACTGCTGCCGAATGGTCCGGGCGGCGTCGCGACGGGGTAGGCCGCGACGTCCATGATCACCGAGCCCTCGCACGGTGTGGACCCGGCTGGTCCCGTCCCAGGTGTACTGCGGCGGTAGCGGCAGTGTCGGGTTGGCTGGTGTGGGCCCATCTGTCACGGTGGCCACGCAGGTGTCGTCCGCGCAACTGGTCTCGAATGTGTACGCTATCGGCGAAGTCGGGCTCCCACTGCCGCGCGGCCAAGCTCGTACCGTCCTTCGTCGCGGCGAAGCGCTTCACCGAGTACTCGCCCGACCAGGACGGCTGCGTCGGTGCCGCCCCCGCGGGCATGGCCGCGAAGACCGTCCCGGACGCAATCAACGCGACAACCAGCAGTGATTTGCGCATGACGAGATTGAATCACAGGTATCGGCGGTGTCCGGGGTGATAGACGGCTCGGGTCTGTCGTATGTGAATGCAAGGATGGGTGCATGAGTTCTTGTGGATGGCGACGCCCGCTTCGGCGGGCGAGGGATGCGGTGCTCCAATCGCCGCCCCGGTCCGTCCTCAATCGGGGGTAGCGGGCCGGGGCGCATGAGCGCTGAAAGGCACCGCCTTGTCCCGTACCGATGCACATTCTCCTGTCTGGGTTCGTCTTCGCCGTGGCGAATTTGCCGTTGAACCGTGGCACGCCGACTGCCATGACGTCTGCGACCTCCCTGAGCGGTTTCAGGGAGGTCGGGCCTGGTTGCTCGCGACGAGGTGCTTCTGGGCTTTCGCGTACACGGGCACCGGGATTTGCTCGTGCACGCTGTGCCACGACGGTGAGGGCCATGCTCGTGATCTGCGTCGCGAGCGTCGCCGTACCGCTCGCAACCTCGCGGAGGGGTGTCGCCGGTGGGATGCCGGTGACGCTACGGCTTTCGACGACATCGTTGTCCCGCATCGCAGGCGGGATTGGTGGAAGTGATCACTAGTCGCAGGCGTGTCCGGGGCTGGTGTCGGCGCTGGCCTGGACGCGGCCCGGACGGGTGTTAGTCGTTGGTGCACAGCTGTTTCGCGTTCGTGATCGGACCGAGCGCACCCGTATACAGGACTGTGCGGCGGCCCGGCGCAGTCGTTGCGGGCGGCGAGGGCGACAAAGCGGTGGGCTCGATCGCGAGAATCTGTCGAACAGGGCGCGGATCGCTCGACATCTTTCCGATACGGTCGAATTCGCCTGCAGGTGGACGCCATTCGGGGTGGTAGCGAGGAGGAGATCCTTGTGGATGGGAGATCCGCGCCCCTCATCCGTGCAACTCGTGGCGAGAGTACAAGATCGAGCACGTCGCACACCGCGGACCGTCCACAGCCACAGGACACCGAGACCCTCTACCAGTCGGTCGGGTGGCCAAGGTGGTACTGACGATCCCTGGGTAGTCGTAGGCAACAAGCCTAACGTGGGGCTATGGAACTTGGACTGCACATCGCCGACTTCACCTTTCCGGACGGACCGTCGACCCTCGCGCACGACTTGTCTCGCATTGCCGTCACCGCCGAGGACGTGGGTTTCGCCAAGATCAGCGTCATGGATCATCTCTGGCAGATCGAACCGGTAGGACCGATCGACACCGAGATGCTCGAGGCCTACACCACTCTCGGCTACCTCGCTGCCGTCACGAAGAAGGTGGACTTGCTGGCCTGGGTCACCGCGACTGTCTACCGCGAGCCAGGCCTTCTTGCCAAGGCTGTGACCACGCTCGACGTCCTGTCCAAGGGTCGGGCATACCTGGGAATCGGCGCCGCCTGGAACGAGGACGAGAGTGTGGGACTCGGGCTCCGCTTCCCGCCCACGGCCGAACGCTTCGAACGACTGGAGGAAACACTGCAGATCTGCCTGCAGATGTGGAGCGAGAACGACGGACCATTCGAGGGAGCGCACTACCAGCTCGGCCGCACGCTGAATGTGCCGCAGCCGCTGCGGCGCCCACACCCGCCGATTTTGATCGGCGGCGGGGGTGAGAAGAAGACGCTTCGGCTGGTCGCGCAGTACGCACAGGCCTGCAACCTGTTCGGTGGACCCGAGGTCGCGCACAAGCTGGAGGTGTTGAAGAGTCACTGCGACGCTCTCGGAACCGACTATGACGCCATCGAGAAGACCGTGATGTTCCCACTCGACCCGGGTGCGGGCGGACAGAACGTGGACACACTGTTGGGTCAGCTCGAGGACTTGTCGAAGCTGGGAGTCACCCACGTTCACGGATGGGTGCCGGACGTCGCGTCAATCACGCCCCTCGAGATCTTGGGCGAGCGCGTGGTTCCGGTGATCGCGGACTGGTGATCCCTCCGACCACGGATCGCCTGATCCGGTCGTCCGCGGTAGCGCCGCCAGGCCTCGGTGGAGCGCATGGTGGCGAAGCTTCGGCGAGGCCGATGGTGGACGGAAACTGGACGTCGAGGCGCGCAGCCTGGTCCCGGCGAACGCGACCGATGGGCACGTGAACCGCGGAGTGTTCGCATGGTGAACCAAAGTGGTCGAAGTGAATCAAAATCGGGCGCTTGAATATGCTCTGATGATGTCGCACCTAACCTGGACTCGACGCGAGACCGATAGCCTCACGAGGAGCCTATCGACCTCGGAACGAACTGACGCGGGAGAACAACCATGAGCGCCGATAAGCATCCAACCATCATCTACACGCTGACCGACGAGGCGCCGTTACTCGCGACCTACGCCTTCCTGCCGATCGTGCGCACCTTCGCCGGTGCCGCAGGCATCGAGGTCGAGTCCAGCGACATTTCGGTACCGGCGCGGATCCTGGCCGAGTTCCCCGACCGCCTCACCGAAGAGCAGCGCGTCCCGGACAACTTGGCTGAGCTGGGTCGGCTGACGCAACTGCCCGAGACCAACATCATCAAGCTGCCGAACATCAGCGCGTCTGTGCCGCAGCTCCTGGCCGCCATCAAGGAACTGCAGGGCAAGGGCTACCAGATTCCGGACTTTCCGGAAGCCCCCAAGACCGACGAGGAACGCGATATTCGGCAGCGCTACGGCAGGATCCTCGGCAGTGCGGTCAACCCGGTCCTGCGTGAGGGCAACTCCGACCGCCGCGCACCCCGGGCGGTGAAGGAGTACGTCCGCAAGCACCCGCACAGCATGGGTGAGTGGTCGATGGCCTCGCGCAGCCACGTCGCGCACATGCGGCACGGCGACTTCTACCACGGCGAGAAGTCGATGACACTGGACCGGCAGCGCACGGTCCGGATGGAGTTGGTGACCAAGAGCGGCGAGACGATCGTCCTCAAGGAGGGGCTGACCCTGGGCGAGGGCGACATCATGGACAGCATGTTCATGAGCAAGAAGGCCTTGCTCGACTTCTACGAGGAGCAGATGGAGGATGCGCGCAAGACGGGCGTGATGTTCTCCCTCCACGTCAAGGCGACGATGATGAAGGTTTCACACCCCATCGTCTTCGGTCACGCGGTGAAGACCTTCTACAAGGACGCCTTCGCCAAGCATCAGAAGCTGTTCGACGAACTGGGCGTGAACGTCAACAACGGCCTCGTCGATCTCTACGACAAGATCGAGACACTGCCGAGCACGCAGCGCGAGGAGATCATTCAGGACCTGCACGACTGCCATGAGCACCGTCCGGAGTTGGCCATGGTCGACTCCGCTCGCGGCATCTCGAACTTCCATTCGCCCAGCGACGTCATCGTGGACGCCTCGATGCCCGCGATGATCCGCTCGGGCGGCATGATGTACGGCGCAGACGGGCGACTCAAGGATGCCAAGGCGGTGATGCCGGAGTCCACGTTCGCGCGCATCTATCAGGAGATCATCAACTTCTGTAAGACCAACGGCGCGTTCGACCCGACGACCATGGGCACCGTCCCCAACGTCGGGCTCATGGCGCAGAAGGCCGAGGAGTACGGCTCGCACGACAAGACCTTCGAGATTCCGGAGGACGGCGACGCCAACTTCGTGGATGTCGAGACCGGTGAGGTTCTGCTCACCCAGCAGGTCGAGGCGGGTGACATCTGGCGCATGTGCACCGTCAAGGACGCGCCGATCCGCGACTGGGTCAAGCTCGCGGTCACCCGGGCACGCAACTCCGGCATGCCGGTCCTGTTCTGGCTCGACCCGTACCGCCCGCACGAGAACGAGCTGATCAAGAAGGTCGAGCTGTACCTGCAGGACCATGACACCGAGGGCCTCGACATCCAGATCATGTCCCAGGTGCGCTCGATGCGGTACACGCTGGAGCGGCTGATCCGCGGGATGGACACCATCGCCGCGACCGGCAACATCCTTCGCGACTACCTGACCGACCTGTTCCCGATCCTGGAACTCGGCACCAGCGCGAAGATGCTGTCGATCGTGCCGCTGATGGCCGGCGGTGGCATGTACGAGACGGGCGCCGGTGGGTCGGCGCCCAAGCACGTCAAGCAGCTGGTGGAGGAGAATCACCTGCGATGGGATTCGCTCGGTGAGTTCCTGGCGCTGGCCGTCAGCCTCGAGGACCTCGGCATCAAGACCGGCAACGAGCACGCCAAGATCCTGGCCAAGACGCTCGACGCGGCGACCGGCAAGCTGCTGGACGAGAACAAGAACCCGTCGCGCAAGACCGGCGAGCTCGACAACCGGGGCAGCCAGTTCTACCTCGCGTTGTACTGGGCACAGGAACTCGCCGCGCAGACCGAGGACAAGGAACTGGCGGAACGTTTCGCCACGCTTGCCGAGGCGTTGACCGAAAACGAGGAGACCATCGTGCGGGAGCTCATTGAGGTGCAGGGCTCGCCGGTTGACATCGGCGGCTACTACCAGCCGGACAGCGAGAAGGCCGACGCCGCGATGAGGCCGAGCAAGACTTTGAACACCACGCTGGCGGCCGCACAACAGTGAGCCCGAACCACTGATCCGCCGGTTCGGGACCTGTGCACGGGTCGAACACTGGTGCGGGGCAGGGCCCTGGCCCTTGTGGGTCAGGGCCGCCCCTCCAGCGACCCTGTGACCGCCAAGTCGTCGAGCAGCCCCAAAAATGCCCGGGCACAGGGGAGGTCGGCACTGGCCCCCGCCACGGTGGGCCAGTCGACCTGCTCGCGCAATGCGCGGGCGACCGGCAGCATCGGCACGAAATCACACCGATGGGAACCGAGACGACGGAGTTTGTCGATCATCAGATCGGTTCCGCTGAGGACCGGTGCCCAGATCTGCCCGATCCGCATCGTCTCGGCACGCTCGAGGAGTCCCTCCCCGGTCCCGGTGGTAGAGGCCGGATGCAGCAGGGTGACCCGGAGGTCACCGCCGACGACCTGCCGTGACCCGAGGCGGGAGGAAGCGATGGACCGCATCCCAGCCGCAGCCAACGCGGTCCGTGCCTCGGTCAGGTGTTCGTCCGAGGCGATGATGGTCACCTGGTGCTCGGCTGGCGGTCCGCCGCGAGCGTGGACGGCGCAGTCCCCGCCGACCGCGAACGGCACGTCAGCGGCCGAGAGGATGTTCACCGCCCGCCCCAGCGTCCGCATCAGCTGGGCTTCGCGGGCCGCGACTACCCGAACGGTGGGGTAATCCTCCGCCCGTGGGGAACACTGGCGCGGCGGATGCTCGGTGGTCATGACCGGTGGATACCCGGCGTCGCAGACCTCAACCGTGCCATGGGTCGTCTCGCTTCACGGAGAGCGGCCACGGGAAGTAGATCGACGGATCTTCGTGAGGGGCGCGTCGAGTATTGGCCTGCGAGCTTGTCACCGCAGGTGGCGATAGGGTTCCTGCCGATGGCTACGTCGGTGGCGCGGTTCTTCGCCTCCACCGAAGCTGCTAGTCGGATTGGTTGAGGGTGTCCATGATGCGGTCGTGAATCCAGGTTTCGAGGTTCTGGCCGGCGGCGGGGGCGGCGGCGTGGGCGCGGGCTTGGAGAAGGCTGACGCAACGGTGTCACGACGGCATCGTTGGCCGAGGTACCTGCGCCGTAATCGACACCTTTGCCGGAGCCAGCGCAACGTGTTGATGAGGTGGATGGGGTCCGGCCGTGTCCCCTTGCACCCACTGGTTACGCCGAGTCTGCGCCGACGGTGGTGCGGAACGGGCCGGGTCGGGCATGGATGTTCCAGAGCCGATCGGCCAGGGCGTCGGGGGCGTAGAGCGGGTCGCCACCACCGATCGCGCCGGGGATGATGAGCTGTTTGACGTGAGTGTTCTGGGGTGTGAGAGCCTCGTGGAGCATTGCGCCGTAGTCGGTTTCACCGGCGAGTGCGGTCGAGGTGCCCGCGACGTTGCCGTTCGGTGTTGCGGCGCTGGAACCGTTACCGTGAATCCCTCCCGCCCGAAGCATCGGGCGGTCGCCGCGCCGAGCCCGGGTCCGGGGCCGATGATTGCAATGGTCGTTTTCGGCAGGATGGAGTCGCCGAAGCGTTATTCGCCGGTGGTGTGGGCCGGGTGGTCGGCTGTGGTGGTGGTGGCGAGGTTGGTGGCGGCCCAGTTGGCGAGCAGGGTCATGGCGTCGGCGGACGGGCTCCCGGGTTCGGGGCTGTAGAGGGTCAGGACCAGGCCGGGGTCGGCGGGCAGCGGCATCGTTTCGTAGTCGATGGTGATGTCACCGACGACGGGGTGGTGGAAGGTCTTGGTGCCGGTGTAGTGCAGGCGCACATTGTGCTTGGCCCAACGGACCCGGAATTCATCGCTGCGGGTGGATAATTCACCGACGAGGTCGGAGATGCCGCGGTCGTACGGGTCGCGGCCGGCGTCGGTGCGCAACAGATTGACCGCGCCGTCGGCCATCTGGTCCCAATCGGGATAGAACTCGCGGGCACGGGGGTCGAGGAAGCAGAACCGGACGAAGTTGACCGCCTTGCTGGGATCGGGGTGCAGTTGGTCCGGGTAGAGGGGCGAATAGAAGGCGTAGGCGAGCTGGTTCGCGGCGACGAGGTCGTGGCGGGCGTTGCGTACGAATGCGGGCCCGGTGTAGCCGTCGAGGAGTCGCTGCACCATCGGCCGCACCGCCTTGGTGCGGCGTGAGCGGACTCGTTGCGGGCTGCTGAGGGCGCTGCGGTGCAGGTCGAACAGATGGGAGCGTTCGGCGTCGTCGAGTTCGAGGGCACGCGCGATGGCGTCGAGCACGGATTCGGAGATGCCGTTGACCTTGCCGCGTTCGATCTGGGTGTAGTAGTCGACCGAGAGCCCGGCCAGGGTGGCGACCTCTTGGCGGCGCAGCCCGGGGACGCGGCGCTTGGCGGCGTCGTAGACCGGCAGACCGACGTGCTCGGGGGTGATCTTGGCCCGCCGTGACGAAAGGAATTGGCCGATCTCGGCGACTCGGTTGGTGGACTCCATACAACCGAGGCTACGACCTGCGCGTCGGCGGTTGCCAGGTGCTGTGAGGGGGGTGCTGGCAGCACCCCCCTAATCTTCGCCTCCCACGCGAGCGGTTAGCGGCGTTGCATGGATGCTGCGAGCACGGAGGTGCTCTGCGACCGAATCCTTCGATATCGACGAGGTGACATGACCACGCAAACAGCTGTCCAACCGAGCACCAGCACCAGCACTGGCCTGCCTGTGCTGGTGTATGTGCTGGCGGCCGGGATCTTCCTGATGGGCACGACCGAGTTCATGGTCGCCGGACTGTTGCCCGACGTCGCCGCGGATCTGGGTGTGGATATCGCCCGGGCCGGGTTGCTGGTCACGGCGTTTGCGGTCGGCATGATCATCGGCCCGCCGGTGATGGCGCTTGCCACGCTGCGGTTGCCCACCCGGGCGACCTTGATCGGGGCGCTGGCGGTGTTCTCCGCCGGGCACGTGGTGGCGGCGGTCAGCGACTCGTTCACCGTCGTCACCGCCTCCCGCGTCCTCACCGCGCTGGCGACGGGCACGTTCTGGGCGACCGGCGCGGTGGTGGCGGCCGCGGTCGCCGGACCGGGGGCGAGCGCGCGGGCATTGGCGGTGCTCTCGGGTGGGTTGAGCCTGGCCGTGGTCGCCGGTGTCCCGTTGGGCACCTTCGCCGGCCAGTTCACCGGGTGGCGGGGCCCGTTCTGGATGCTGGCAGTGCTGGCGGTTCCGGCGATCGTCGCTGTTCTTCGGTTCGCTCCGGGCACCGCGACCGGGGACACGGTGAGTGTGTCGGCGGATTCGGAGATCTCGGCAGTGCGGCCGTGGCGGGTGTGGGCGGTGCTGGGTGCGATCATGCTGGCGCAGGCCGGGTTCCTCGGCGCCTACAGCTTCATCAGCCCGCTGCTGACCGACCGCGCCGGCATCTCCGCCGCGCTGGTGCCGCTGGTACTTGTCGGTTTCGGTGTCGGCGCCCTGGTGGGGACCGCGCTGGCCGGTCGGATCGGCGACCGGTGGCCGCTGGCGACCATCGCCGCGGCGGTAGCACTGACCTCGGTTCTGCTGCTCGTCCTGGCAGCGACCGCAGGCCACAGGGCGATCGTGGTGGGTCTGATCATCGTCCTGGGTGCCTCCGGGCTCGGGGCGAACCCGGTGCTGATCGCCCAGACCATGCGATTCGCCGGACATGGCTCCCGGCTGGCGTCGTCGCTGGCGACCGCGGCCTTCAACCTCGGCACCGCCGCCGGAACGGCGTTAGCCGCGACCACCTTGTCGACGTCACTGGGTGTGGTCGGGCCGGCGGTCCTCGGCGCCGCGATCACGGCCACCGCGCTGATACCGATCGCACTGCTGGCGACCACCCGGGCGCGTCCTGCCGCCGGCAACCCGCCGCCCCGACCCACCCACGAGGAGACGCTGCGGGTCCCCACGTCCGTGAGCTAGAGCGCGGCTGAACACCGCTACAGGAGAAAAACCATGCGCCCCATGGTCACCGGGCTGGTCGTCCTCGCGACAGCAGTCACCGCCGTCGCCGGGCTCACCGCCTGCGCGAGCACAACGGACTCGGCAGAAAACAGTGCGCCGTCGGCGTCACCGACCGCGCAACCTGCGACGTCGCAACCTGGTCAGGAAGGACCGTTCACGCAGATTCGGTTGAGGATCGGCGCCTCGGAGGCGACCGCACGACTCTACGACAACGCCACGGCACGAGACTTCGCATCCCTGATACCGGTGACGATCACCCTGCACGACCTCGGCGGCCGCGAGAAGGCCGGACCGCTGCCTCGCGAGCTCGCCGATAGTCGGGGCCAGAGCAGCTACTGGGCAGGACAACTCGGCTATTGGCCACCCACCAATGACCTGGCCATCTACTACCGCGACGACGGTTTCACGATTCCCGATCCCGGGATCGTGATGATCGGCGAGATCGACACCGGACTCGACGCCATCACCGACGCCGACGGCAGTGGCACCCTCACCATCACCGCCGCCTGATCACCCCAACGACCGAAGAGGACCACCATGCGTGGAGTAGTGATGTATGCCCCCGGCGATGTTCGCGTCGTCGAGCGGGAAGACCCGAAGATCATCGAGCCGACCGACGCGATCATCCGGATCACCGCGACCTGCATCTGCGGATCCGACCTGTGGCCGTACCGGGGTGTGGAACCGGTCGATCACACCCTGATGGGACACGAGTACGTCGGCGTCGTGGAGGAAATCGGTGCCGCCGTGCAGACCGTGTCGGTCGGTGATTTCGTCGTCGGGTCGTTCGCCGTCTCCGACAACACCTGCGAGATCTGCCGCGCCGGCTACCAATCCCGTTGCCTGCACGGCTCCTTCGTCGCCGGAGACATCGGCACCCAGGCAGAGAAGGCCCGCATCCCGTACGCCGACGGAACGCTGGTGGCGACGCCCGGTCAGCCGGAGATGGACCTGGTTCCCTCGCTGCTGGCGGCCTCGGATGTCCTTGGGACGGGCTGGTTCGCCGCCGTCGCCGCC
This sequence comes from Rhodococcus mengyinensis, assembly GCF_048381435.1. NCBI lineage: Bacteria > Bacillati > Actinomycetota > Actinomycetes > Mycobacteriales > Nocardiaceae > Rhodococcus > Rhodococcus mengyinensis. The sequence continues at coordinate 37,399 of NZ_JBLWIT010000073.1, forward strand.
GAGGCCGGACCCGGTAAGACCGTGGCCGTGGTCGGTGACGGTGCCGTCGGCCTGATGGGTGTGCTCGCCGCCCAACAGCTCGGCGCCGAACGGATCATCGCCATGTCCCGGCACGCCGACCGCCAAGGGTTGGCCGGCCAGTTCGGTGCCACCGACATCGTGGAATCCCGCGGCGACGAGGGTGTCGCCGCGATCAAGGAACTCACCGGCGGGCTCGGCGCACACAGCGTCATCGAAGCCGTCGGAACCGAGGAGTCGATGCTGCAGGCCATCCGCTCGACCCGGCCCGGCGGGCACGTCGGCTACGTCGGCGTCTCCCACGACGGTGTCACCCTGCCCGCCAACCAACTGTTCTTCGCCGAAGTGCACTTGATGGGCGGCCCCGCACCGGTCCGCCGCTTCCTGCCGGAGCTGATCGACCTGATCTGGCGCCGCGAAATCGATCCCGGCAAGGTCTTCGACCTCACCCTCCCGCTGGACCAGGCGGCCGAGGGCTACCAGGCGATGCACGAGCGCCGCGCCATCAAAACCCTGCTCACCCTCTGACCTCCCGCCCCCAACTCACTCACACACACCAGGAGTGCCGCAATGACCAACACCAGAACCACCGCGCGGCGAGGCCATGGCCGCTGGAGCAGGATCGCCGGCGCCGGGGTTGCCACGCTCGCCGTCCTGGCCGCCTCAGCCTGCTCCGCCACCGACTCGAACACCTCCTCGGCGGCTCCTGCCTCGCCGGTCGCGAACCCGGCCTCCGGGGATCTGTCTAACGGTGCCGACAACTTCTACACCAGTGACCAGGTCACCATGGAGAAGGTGACGTTCACGAACCAGTACCGGATGGACGTCTCCGGCAACCTGTTCGTCCCCAAGAACCTCGCCGCCGGCACCCTCGCAGCCGCCATGGTCGTCGGCCACCCCATGGGCGCGGTCAAGGAGCAGAGCGCCAACCTCTACGCCACCAAAATGGCCGAGCAAGGTTTCGTGACGCTCTCGCTGGACCTGGCGTTCTGGGGCGGCAGCGCGGGTGAACCCCGCAACGCCGTCGCCCCCGACCTCTACACCGAAAACTTCTCCGCCGGCGTGGACTTCCTGCGCACCCAGGACACCGTCGATCCCGAACGCATCGGCGCGCTCGGCATCTGCGGCAGCGGCAGCTTCGTCATCTCCGCCGCCAAGATCGACCCCCGCATCAAGGCCGTCGCCACGGTCAGCATGTACGACATGGGCGGCGCCAACCGCAACGGGCTGGGCCACTCCGTCACCCCCGAGCAGCGCCAGGCGATCCTCGCCCAAGCCGCTACGCAGCGTGATGTCGAATTCACCGGCGGCCCTGTCGAATACACCAGCGGAACCGTCCGCGAACTGGCCGCGGACTCGACTCCCATCGAACGCGAGTTCTACGACTTCTACCGCACCCAGCGCGGCGCATTCACCCCCGAAGGCACCACCCCGGACCTGACTACGCACCCGACGCTGTCGAGCAACGCGAAGTTCATGAATTTCTACCCCTTCAACGACATCGAGACCATCTCGCCGCGCCCGATGCTGTTCGTCACCGGCGAAAACGCCCACTCCCGCGAGTTCAGCGAAGAGGCCTACCGCCTCGCCGGTGACCGCAAGGAACTGGTGATCGTGCCCGGCGCCGGGCACGTCGACCTCTACGACCGCACTGAACTGATCCCGTTCGACAAGCTGACCGAGTTCTACACCCAGAACCTCACCTAACGGCATGCGGGCAGCGACCGGCAACCCGGTTTGAGTGTTCTTACCCCACAAGAGGACCCACGGGTATGCCAGCGTGCACCGACTATGCACGCCGGCATACCCGGTTCAACTGTCAACCTCGACGAGCGATGCCCGGACACCACGACAACCAAGAGGGCGTAACACAACTCCGCGCTCTCGCGGCGACAAGGCCGCACAGCGCCGCGAGCATGCGAAACCGCATAGGAGGGCACCGACGGAAGGACACCGATGATCGGGAACAGAAGTCACGACAACCACGATCGAGCAGGAACCATCGCGATCGGGCTCGCCATCGCGATCACCGCCATCCTGACCTACCTGGATTCACTGATCTATTGACCGCTCGGAACCGCCCCCGTCACGACGCGAGCCGTAACGGAGGATGGTGTCCGTCTACTGGAAGTACGTCCCAACCTCCCGCGCTCCCTTAGCGTTGATGGTTGGAGCAGCAACACGAGATCGGAGCGTTGCTAGACAGCAGGCGTGCAATGCCCGAGCGCATCTACGACCGCACAATCGCCGAGGACCTGAATCCAGTGTTCGACGGCGACGGTGCCTCGGAGCTGGTCTGCGGGCTGGTCCGGTTCACCCCGGGCGCTCGCACCAACTGGCACGCCCACGGCAACGGGCAGCTGCCACCACGTGGCTGGAGCCGGTCACCGCGGAGCAGTACGCCGCTGCGCACACTGCTGCAGGGGTGGAGTGATAGCGATCAGCGACGACACGAAGCGCATCCACGATCAGTTGGCGGGCTTGATCGGAAAATTTCTCGAACGTCATTGACACTCCTTCGCGGACTGCATCCCGTGACTGACGGGAGTGGGTTCACTGGATCGGTCAATGTGTGGAGAGGTGGCAGGTTCCCGGGCGGCCCCGTCCCTGTCTGCGCCGCGTTCGGGTGTGTTGTGTTGTGCTGATGGCGGTTAGCTGCCGAAGATGGTGCCGAGATCGTCGACGTCGGGGGCGTCGCCGGCGGCAGGGGGCGCGGGATCCTCGCCGGCGACGGCAACGGTGACGACCGTGGAGGCTTGTTGGACGGTGAACTCCGTGCCGGGCCATTGTGCCAGGTAGTCCTCGATTCCGGGGTAGTCGGAGATCCACATGGCCGGGTCGGTATCGGTGCGCGAGCGCTCGTACAGTGATTGACCGGCGCTGAGGACGTCGCGGACGGGTGGCAGCACCCTGTCGGGGGCAGGTGCGAGAGAAGTTCCGCAGCCGATGATGGTGCCGCTGTTGTTGGTGATGGTGTTGGTGACGGTCGATCCGTCAACGGTGAAGGCGAAGATGACGTCGGTGGTTTCGGCCGCTGATGCCGGCGCGGCCGCTGCGACTGCCAGTGGGATGGTGGCCGCGGCAAGGAGGGTGGTACGGGCACTCATGGGCATGCGGTGTCCTATTCGTCGGTGTGATGAGTAGTGATGTGTGCATCCTGCAGCAGAAACCGACCGACTGGCATTGTTTCCGTGAGTTGGGTGAACCGGTGGACTTCGTTGTTGTCGACGGTCACCGCCCGGTTGTGCTGGCGACGTCAATGTCTCATTGGCTCTGCGTAATTCGGAATTGCCGATGGTGCTGGAATTAGGACGGACCGTGGGACGCATTAATGGGTCACCCGGTGCGGATTTCCTGGAGACTGTTCAGTCATGACCGATCAACTGCACGCCGACCTCATAGAACGTCTGGGTCGGGCTGTCGCCCGTGCCGCCATGGATGGTGACCCCCTGTTCGGCACCGTCGAGGTCACCATCGCCGAGCTGACTGAGCTGCTCGAACGCCGAATCCCTCCCGGTGAATGACCGGGGGAGATCTGGTCTGGGCTGACGCGCGTTCGTCGCGCATACACTAGGGCGATGACCGATTCGTCAGTGCCGGTGGCTCCGTTCGGGCGCGTTCTTACAGCGATGGCTACGGCGTTCACCGTGGATGGCGAGATCGATGAGGAGGCGACTGCTCGAATCGCCTTACATCTGGTCGATCATGGGCACGACGGCCTTGTCGTCTCGGGGACGACCGGTGAGGCGGCCACTACTACCACCGCCGAGGACGGTCGGATCTTGCAAGTGGTCAAGGATGCGGTGGGCGACCGCGCAAAAATCGTTGCCGGAGTAGGAACGAACGACACACGGCACACACTGGAATTGGCGAGGCAGGCTGTCATGCACGGGGCTGACGGGCTGCTGCTGGTGACGCCGTATTACAACAAGCCGAGCCAGGGCGGTGTACTGCAGCACTTTCGGTACGTCGTGGAGGCAGTCGATGCTCCTGTCATGGTCTACGACATTCCCGGCCGGGCCGGTACCAAGCTGGCGCCGTCGACGTTCGAGACGATGGCGGAGTGGCCGTCCGTGGTGGCGGTGAAGGATGCCGCTGGAGATCCCACTCAGGCGATCATGTTGCGCGAATTGGGCTATGCGGTCTACTCGGGAGACGACAGCCTCACGCTGGGTTTCCTGGCGTATGGGGCGTGCGGGGTCGTCTCGGTTCTCGGTCACGTGGCAGGTGACGAGATCCGCACGATGATCGACGCCTTCTTCTCGGGGGAGGTCGAAACCGCACGGGAGATCAATGCCCGCCTGCAGCCGGCGTTGCGTGCGGTCATGGGTGTCCCCAATTACGGCGCGACGACGGTCAAGGGGGCACTGCAGTTGCTCGGTGTGCTGCAGAACAGAACCGTGCGGTCCCCGCTCCTTGCCCTCGACGACGGCGAGTACGAGGCGTTACGGACGGGGCTGCTCGCTTCGGGTTTGCTGCACTGACCGAGCAGTGCACGGGGTCGCCGTGGTTGTCAGGTGCCGGGGGCGGCACGGGTGGCGATTGGTTGTCTGAGGATGGTGCGTTGCTTCTCGGGTGCGATCCTGCGGAAGTCGTTGAGGTAGATCTCGTGGTGCTTGCCGGACACACGTAGTCCGTTGCTGGGGATGAAATCGTCGTGCAGTTGTGCGAGGACGGCTGCTTCGTCGTCGAAGGAGCCGGCGTGCAGTGTCTGCACACACCGCCCTTCGCTCAGATCCGCGAGTCGGACGTCGTCGAGGCGTGCCGGGCGGTTCTTGGCACCGGCCTGTTCGACCGCGGTGGTGAACATGGCCTGGTCGACCCAGTTCGGGGTCATGATCATCATCGTCCAGTCCCATCGCGACTTGTCCCGCACCGTGGTGAAGGAGTCCATGTCATCGGCCCACCACAAGCCCTCCAGCGGAGGAACGACATAGTCGCGGCCGAGGTCACGCTTGCTGGCGAACTTCAGCTTGTATGCGAGGGGGTAGAGAGCTTCGACGGCGTCGCTGAATGCCGGTGAGGTGTTGGGGTCGCCGTGACCGTCGATCATGAGGTATTGCAGGTCGGGCACATCCACGATCCGGAACTCGCCTCGGGGGGACTGGTAGGCGGCGAGGGTTTTCTTGAAGTCGGTCTTGTCCGTCATCGGGCACCTGGACTCGCGTAGCGAGCCACCACCTTTCTGCCTCCAAGAGGCTCGATGAATAGAAGAACACCTCACGCGCCGAGCTGCGAGGGTGTGCGGTTCCGTCTCGCCCAACCTCGGCCGCTGCGAGGTGGAGTCCGCGGCGGCCGAGGTTGTGCGAGCACCTTCGGGGTACTGGCGGAGGAGGGGGTCAGTCGGTGATGGTGGGCGGCTCGGTGAGGAAAGGGCGCACTTCGAGCCACTCATGGATCGGCTTTCCTCCCGCCCCCGGAGCAGCGGAGAGCTCCCCTGCCAGCTCGATGGCGCGTTCGTAGCTGTCGACGTCGATCATCATCCAGCCGGCGATGAGGTCCTTGGTCTCGGCGAAGGGGCCGTCGGTGACCGGTGGCCGCCCCTCGCCGTCGTAGCGGACGAACATTCCGTCGGGGGCGAGCGCTTGACCGTCGACGAACTCGCCCGTGCCTTCGAGTCGGTCTGCGAAGTCTTGCATGTACTGGATGTGGGCCGAGATCTCCTCCGGCGTCCACTGGTCCATCGGCACATCGTTGACCGCAGCCGGGGCGCCGCGGTAGTGCTTGAGCAGAAGATACTTGCCCATTGTGTTTCTCCTCGGTGGTGGTGCGGCCCATTCTGGTCGCGTTCATTGTGGAGACGGAGCCAGTCAGGATTTCTCGACACGCCGCCCGAAGAATTTTCTGGGTCTCGTCCGAACCGGGGGCGGGGGCCGGTGGTTGCGTGGCCGGGCGCGTCGTGCACAGCGGTCGCGGCGCAGGACCTCACAGTGTCGGCCGGTCGAGCGGACGTCGCAGTGGCGCGAGTGCGCCGGCGTCCCGTAACCGGCCGTACACGCGGACAATCGTGTCGATGTCGCCCGGTGCTGCAATGTGCAGCAGCACGCCGCCGTCCAGCGTGTCCTGACGGACCGCCCCCGGGCCGTCGGGTACCAGGACTGCGCGGGCCGCGGACAGATAGCCGAACCGGCCGACGACAGGATCGCCGACGGTGAACCCGGCGCCGTCTTCGAGCGCATCGAGAATGTCGTCGTCGCTGACGTCACCGAAGTCCGGTTCCCACACCGACGCAAGCATTGCGAGCAGTTCGGATTCGGGGACGACGGCGCCGTCGGGCGCGTCGACCGTCATCACCAGTGACTGCAGGAGAAACTGTGGGGCACCACCCGCAACGCCGGACAGTTCGACCGCCCACCCGTCCGCACCGGTGTGTATCAGTCGCAATCCGGTCCCCGTCAGATCCGACCACGCTTCAGCGCCCTGCGCGTCCAGGAGTACCGCTGTCAGGTCGTCCGGCGCGCAGGCGGTGTCCGGTCCCGACGCGTGAACCTGCCGCCACTCGCCTCGCACCGGTGGCGCAGCCGCCGGCAGCAGTTCCGTGACGTGCTCCAACGTCTGCCGCCACCGTCCTGCCAGCGTTTCGACCGGCTCCGGCCGCGGCCCCCAGAAGGCCCGCACGACGCGTCGCATTCGAATATGTCCTCCCTCTCGATCCCTACGGTCATCCGTGCGTCCCGGGCGGGATCAGCGTCCGCAACGAACCGTGGTGCACCTGATTCTGTCATCAGATGCGTCCTGCCAACTGGAACGGAAGCATCGATTCCGGGATGCGACGGCTGGTGACCATGTCGGCGATCCCTTCAGCTGTGGCAGGTGCCAGGGTGACACCCAACATGCCGTGGCCGGCGGCGATGTAGAGGCCGCGGTGACCGGGAACCGGGCCGATGAACGGCAGGCTGTCGGGTGTGGCGGGTCGTAATCCGGCTCTGCCGGAACGAATGTCGACATTCGTGTCGGGGGCCCATCCTGCCAAGTACGGGTGTACCTGGTCCACGAGGCGTCGGATCCGCCGCTCGGGGACCCGTTCGTCGCGGGCAGGTAATTCGAACGCGCCGGCGATGCGTATCGCGTCGTGGTATGGGCTCAGTCCCAGCTTGGGTTCCATCAGGTACAGCGCATGGCGTGGGAACGTAACGGCTCCCCGGACGTCGATCGAGTACCCCTTGGCCCCGATGATCGGCAACTGGATGCCCAGGGGAGTGAGAAGCGCGTTTGTCGCGGCACCGAGCGCTATGACCACGTGGTCGACGTCCAGGGAGTGGTCCGGCATTCGGATCGACCACCTCGCGCCTACACGAGTGACGGCCTCCACGGCCGTGCGCTGGAGGACGGAAACGCCCATTTCGCTGACCCTCTCGAGCAGACCTCGAAGAAGAGATTCCGGGTTGATGTGTCGGTCGATCGAGGTGTGGGCGGCAACCTGCACCCCGGGTCCCACGGCAGCGTCGCGTCGACGTGCTTCGTCACCGGACAGATATTCGACGCGGCCGGGAAAGCCCATCGGGAGCAGTTGGTCGAACAACTGGGTGAACCATTCCAGGCCGTCGGAGGATTGTGCCAGCGCGAGCAACCCGGCCGCGTGCATCTCGAAATCGACACCGTCATCGCGCAACTCGTCGAACAACTCGAGTGTGTGACTATTGAGCTGTAACAGTGCCCGGACTCCGCTCTCGTACGCCCAGGGCCGGGAGGCGCGGGCGAACTTCCACAGCCAACGGATCCAGTCGGTGTCCAGCCGCGGCCGGATGGACAAGGCGCCATTCGGGTCGAAGGCATGTTTGAGTCCGAGTCCGACGACACCGGGTGAGGCGAGGGGGGTCGACAGGGACGGGGTGATCCAACCGGCATTGACGCCCGACGCCGACTGGCCGAGCGAACCGCGTTCGATGACCGTGACGTCTTCACCGCGACGGCGAAGACTCCACGCTGTACTCATCCCCACGACCCCGCCGCCGATCACTGCGACAGCCACATCGATCTCCCTTCGTGTTGATTCGGTGAAAGAAACTCAGGTAGTGGACAACTCGGAAACGGGCGTCGCGGCGTCGTCTAGGGGTCGGCTGAGCAGGTCGACGACCGACTCGAGTTGTGCGCCGAAGTCGACAGGTGCGCTTCCTACGGGGAATCGCTGAAGGATCTGCCGGCTGAGCGCCGCGAGCCGTTGTGGCACCGCCTGTCCCGTGCGGGCGAGTGCATGGCTGGACACGACTCCGAGGACGGCGAGATTGTTGTCGAGTGCAGCACCGGCATCGCGCGCTTTTCGCCACGCGAGCAGGTCGGGCGTCCCCGTGTCGGTCTGACCTGCTCCGCCCAGGCCGATCAGCGACGTGGTGGCGGCGGCGCGCGCCTCTTCGGCCCATCCCGCTGACGTCATATACAGCAGGCTGACCTGGGATTCGGGTTCGGTAGCCACAAGCCCACGGGGGTCTTCGACGATTCGATTGACCTGGGCTGTAACCAATTGGCACACATCGGCCCACGTGCGAGCGAGGGAATCGAGACTCGGAGCGACGAGCGGGTTGTGGTAGCCGCCGTTCGACAGGATCGCACCGAGGGGCGGATGGATTGCCGGGCCGACGAAGATGGGGTTGTTCGACGACGCCGAGAGCGCGATCTCGGCGCACTCTTCGGCGGCGGCCTGCGCCCGTCGTGCCCACCCGATGACGCGGGGCCCACTGCGGAAGGACACCGGCGCTTGATAGGGGAGTTCGGACGAGTGGTCGTCGGTCTCGATGAGTCGGCGAATGTTGTGGATGGCTTCGGCCTGGTGTTCGTCGCGCCAGGCGGCCTCGAGTTCGGGAGCGTAGTGAGCCGACGGGGCATGGATCGCCACCGCGCCCAGCGCCATCATCTGTTCCATCACGGTGATTCGCTGCCGTCCGGCCAGTGCTGCGTCTCCCAGGGCTGCCGCAGCCACTGGGGACCCATTGATGAGTGCCATCCCCTCGCCGATCTGGAGCGTTCCGTCGAAATGGGTCCGGAGCAGGTGCCCCAGGGGGATGATGTCGCCTGGCTCGCCGTTTCCGCGGGCTGGAACTGGTGGGAGATCGGTTTCGAGCAGGTCGAGTAGCCGGTGCACTGTTTCCACCCGCAGGCACGCCGTCCCGTTCAGCACGTCTGCGAGCCGTGCAAGGACGACGGCGCGGAGGAGGCGTTCAGGCAGCCGTGGGCCGACGGTGGCGGGTGTCGGCGGAAGCCGGGTGGCGAACTCCGCGCGGCCATCCTCGCCGAGAACGGATTTCGCGCCGACATGGTGTCTGGTGGTGATTCCGTAGAGATGACGATCCGCGTTCTGTTCGACGAAGTCGACGAACTCTTGTCGACGGGACCGGATGACACTCAGTGCGCGATCGCTGATGTTGCACGGCTCGCCCATCCAGGCCACCCGAGCGATGTTGTCGAGGGTGAGGTCGTCGCTACTGTCGATGAGAACAGTCATGAAGGTTCCTCCGAGTGAGAGTTGGGCCGTTGATGGCGACGCTGGGCCGGCTGACCGACCGCGTCTGATGGGGTTACGCCTGAGACACGAACGACGCGTTGCTGTCAGGACTGCCGGTGGCCGATTGTCCCGGTGTTTCCGCGGTGTCGGCTGCGGCCTGTGCGAGGGTCAGGCCCGCGGTTTCCGGTGCCCAGGCGATGCTGATGAGGAAACCGACACCCGCCACCACGCCGGTGATCAGCGTGACCCCGTGTGCTCCGAACTTCTCGATTCCCACCGGCAGCAGAAGCGTCCCGATCGCTGCCCCGATTCGGCTGAAGGACACACAGATTCCGGTCGCCGATGCGCGGATGCTGGTCGGGAACAGTTCGCTGGGATAGACGGTGTCGAGTGCGGCCATCGCCGACGAGATGAGTGCGAACAGTGCGAAGAGGGCGATGACATAGCCCGCGGGGGCGCTCTGCCAGAGGCCGATTGCCAGTGTCGATGCGGTCAGAAGTGCGAAGGAGATCAGGGTGTAGGGGCGTCGACCGATCTTGCCGATCGTGACGATGCCGACGACGCCGCCGATCAGAAGGAAGAGGTTGACACTGGTGGTCTGCCAGAAGCCGGATTCGATGTCGAGTGATTCGAGGATGGTGGGGAGGAAGGTGAAGACGGCGAAATAGGGAACGACCTGGCAAAACCAGAACAGGCACGCGAATGCCAGACGCTTGCGGTGCTGTGCGGCGAACACGTCGCGCAGTGAACCAGACGATTCCGCCGCCTCCTCCTCGGCGAGGTCGGCGAGGGTTGCGGTCGGGGAGACATGCTTCCGCAGAATCGCGAGGCCTTCCTCTGCTCGCCCGTTCTGAGCGAGCCAGCGCGGTGACTCGGGTGTATTCCGGCGGAGGATGAGCAGAATGAGCGCGGGGACCGCGCTGGTCGCCAGGATCCAGCGCCAGGCGTCGGCGCCCCCGACCTCGGCGAGTGCCGTTCCGACGACAATCGCGAGGACGTACCCGACTGTCCACATCGCCGGCCCCACTGCGAGCAGGGTGGCCCGGTGTTTCCGCGGTGAGAACTCGGCCACGAGGGTCGTGGCGATCGTGTAGTCGGCTCCGACCGCAATCCCCAGCAGAACCCGGAGAACGAGCAACATGACGGCGTCGGTGACCGCGATTTGAGCGAGGGAGAGGACGACGAACAATGCGAGGTCGATGACGAACATCCGCCGGCGGCCGATCTTGTCGGTGACCCAGCCGAACAACAGGCTCCCCAGGAACACGCCGATCAGTGCGGAGGCGCCGATCAAGCCGCTCATCAAGGAACCGATCGGATGAGACTGTGCGAAGAGGGGGAGTGCGGGAACAATGGCGCCGAGGATGTACCCGTCGCAGAGATGTCCGCCATTTCCGTAGAGCGTCGTTTTCAGATGAAACCGCGAGAGTCTCGCGTCATCGAGAGCGTGTGTGGCCACGGGGGCTCCTTCAGGAAAGGGGATGGGTATTCATCAGTCGCGACGGTCGAGCTCGCCGATTCCGGCCCGTGCACCCGCCGGAATCCTCGTTCGAGTGTTCGAGGGAACCGGCACGTCGACGTGGCCGGCGAGGGTCTGTCGGCGCGTCCATCTGCACCGATGCGACGTGCTCGACTGTGATTCCGAACACTACGGCCGACGTGCGGGAGCGTCTTCCGTCTGTGTTCGAGTAACGGCGACGTGTGTTCCTGAAATTGTCGAAAGCTCCAGGTGGTCCGTGGAAACTGACTGTTGAACACGCATCAGGTGTTGCGGATCAGCATCGCCAATCTGAGGGCGAGCTGGAGTCCGGCTCTGCGTTCGCCCTGTGCCCAATCCTCTCCGAGAAGCTGTTGCGCACGGTCGAGCCTGTAGTAGAGGGTGGTGCGGTGCACCGCCAGTTGAGCGGCAGCGCGGCGTGTGTCACCGCCGCAATCGAAGTAGGCGTCCAAACTCTCGCGAATCAGCGTGTTGTCCGCATCGAACAGACGGGATGCGCCGGGGAACAGAATCTCCAGGGTTTCCGTCGTCCACGGCAGTCCATAGAACACGAGGTCGGCTCCGAGCTCGTTCCAGCCCAACTGCTCGACGTTCCGCGCGTGTGCAACGGTTGCCGCATAGCTGGATTCCATTCCGGATCGTCGCAGCCCATCGAGATCGGAGGCAGCGCCCCCGGTGCCGGTTCCGTGCAACTTCCATCCACGCCGCCGGGCCGCCTGTGCCAGAGCGTGGCGGAACGGGCGAAGGCGGTCGGCGTGTACCTCGGCACTGACAATCAGGTGGAGTGTGTCGTCGCCGTGCCCCAGGAGGGAACGGCCCACCGGTCGGGCGTACGCGACTTCCTGGGCGGCGCCCCGCATCGCTCGGACGTCCAGCGGCTCGCCGCCGGCATCGATCGGTGCCAACTTCATGGTGAGCACACATGCGGGTTCGGTAAATCGGAGGAGCGGTTCACCGCTGAGAAGGTCGGCCGGCGGTGAAGACTTGTGCGGTGGGGCGAGCAGTGCGCTCACGAGTTGAGACTCGCGGTCCAGCACGGTGGCCGTCGACTGAGACTGCTGGTGGAGCAGGTCTGCGATCGCGGAGGCGGTCCCGGCCGCTGCTGTGATGTCGGAATCTGTGAGCGGCGGGCTGTCGATCAGCCACAGATATCCCTGGAGTTCCCCGTGTGCCCGCATCGGAATGCACACCCGAGGCAGCGTCTGCAACGCCGGATTCGCGGGGAACCGAACCGGCCCGGTGGCGTGCGCGATATCGAGCGAGAATGCGTACTCGAATACCTCCGGGGACGAGTGTCGCTGGAGGATTGACCGGACACGGACATCGTCAAGATCACCATGCTGCTCGGTCAAGGCGAGCGGCTTGAGACCGCAGTCGTCGATTTCGATCGAGCGATTCAACTGATCCGCGAGACTGTCCGCGTACTGCTGGACATCGTTCATCCGTAGCCTGCCGGTCGTCTTCCGAGGTGCGGGGCCCCGACGTCTCCGTAGTGCGTGACAACTGGTCGGCCGGTTGTTCTATGGCTGCCAGTGCTGCACGCTTTCGAGTGCGACGCGCGGCGGGGGATCGGACGGACAGGTCATGCTGTGTTCATCCGATCCCCTTGTCGGCGGGGGCGAGCTTCGTCAGTTCGTGACTGCGGGCCGGGTGGGCCTGCGGTCGTCGGCGAACATGGCCTCGATCCTCGACTTGATCTCCGCGGTGCTCATGGTGCCGCTGCGCCGGGGCGTCTGCCGTCCGGTGGGAGTCGTCGGGGCAATCGAGGGTGTCGCCATGTGTCCTGCTTTCGTCGGTTACCGATATGTGTGCCTCGCGGTCACGGTTGTGATCTGGTTCACATCGTGGCCGACTATGTTGTACACCACATGTTCGGTCCCGTGCCACTCGGCCTGGTCACCTCGGCGGTGGCCGGCAACGCGACCGAGCGGGTGCGAGGTCGGCGAATCGGCTCCGGCTGACTGCGATGGCCCGAGCGTAGAATTGCGCGGGTTCGGTCGATCACGCTGGGCCCGGATTTCGGTGAGGCCTTACCGAACTTCTCCGGCCTCGTCGCCGGTCTGCCCTGCTCGGTCGTCGGCTCCGAATTGCGACGAGATCGGGAGGGTACGTCAGCGATGCGAACCGATGGAGACAGTTGGGACATCGTCAGTAGCGTGGGCCTGACCGCGTTGGGAGTGGCGACATTTCGGGCGTTGGAGACAGTCCGCCCCGACGCGTTGATTCAGGACGACTACGCACGGTTGTTCGTCGAAGCGGCGGGTGAACCACACTTCACCGGGCTGTTGGCCGACCCGTCGTCACTCGGGGACATGCCGTTCTCGGGCTTCATGGGTGCTCGGACCAGATTCTTCGATGAGTTCTTCTCGTCAGCCACGAGCGCGGGGGTTTCGCAGGCGGTGATCCTCGCGGCCGGGTTGGACGCACGGGCGTATCGCTTGGACTGGCCGACCGGCACGACGGTCTTCGAGGTCGACCAAGCGCAGGTGCTGGAATTCAAAGAGGAGGTCCTCGCCGATAATGGGGCCAGGGCGACGGCTGATCGTCGCCCGGTGGCCGTCGATCTTCGGGACGACTGGCCTGCCGCCCTCGAAGCCGCAGGCTTCGACCCTGGTAAGCCGACCGCGTGGTCGGTGGAGGGCCTGCTGGCTTACCTTCCGGGCGCGGCGCACGACGCGCTGTTCGAGCGGATCGACGAGCTTTCCAGCTCCGGCAGCCACCTTGCCGTGGACAACTTCGCGGCGGGAATCGATATGCAACGCTTCGACGCCATCAGAGCGAAGTATTTCGCCGAGAATCCGTTCGGCGACCTCGACATCTCGGAGCTGTTCTACGGTGACGAGCGGGCCGATCCGGTGCAGTGGTTGACCGGGCACGGCTGGTCGGTGCGGCGGTCCAATTCGCTCGAGCTGGCGGCCGCCTACGGCCGGCCGGTTCCGGATCTCCCCGAAGAACTTGTCGATCTGTCGAAGCGATCGACGTACCTGACGGCGGTCAAGTAGCCACGGCCCAGCCTGCAGCGATGAACCGCAGGGGCGAGCCATTGCGGTGGACCGCCATCCGCGCGTACATTGGTAGTTGCGGATCGAGAGAGTAATCGGCAACGGTGAAACACTCGAGAAGCAGAGATCCGGCCGAGAATGTGAGAGCATTCCCGGCCGAACCCCTGTCTGGGGCATTTTCCCGCTCACCGACCTGGTGCTTTATCACGCGGTTGGCACGAGTCGCACGCCGGTCTCGGCATCGGTGCTGTGAGCATCAATAATCTCAATCCTGCTCTGCAGCAACGTCATCGATGATCCGCGCCGGTGCCGGTCGGGAAGTGGTAGGCGAAGGCTTTCGGCGAGTGCGCCACGGCGCCATTCGGTCGAGGAGCCTGTCGTTCAGGACCAGCACATGGAAGAGGACGGCAGACATGTGTGCGGTGAAGGTGAAGAACAGCAGGTAGGCGAATGCGGTGTGAGCTTGTCTCGACAACGCGTAGACGCTGGGATCGGGTGCAAGCAGCGTGGGCAGGTGCAAATGCTGGTAGAGGGTGATCGGGTAGCCACCGGCCGAGAGCATGGCCCACCCGGTGAGGGGCTGGATCACGAGCAACCCGTAGAGCAGGTACTCCGACGCGGTTGCGACCCGACGCTCGACCGGTCTCATGGTGGCAGGTGGTGCGGGCGTGCGGCACAGCAGTCTATTGCCGATGCGGACGATCACCAGCGCGAGGATTGCGGCGCCCAACGGGACGTGCACCGAGCGCAGCAGGTGGTAGCGGTCGAGGGTCGTCACCATGACGGCGCCGACGAGCAGTTGTGCGATCACCATGACCGCCATCGCCCAATGCAGCAACTGGACGGTCGACGCGAACCGGAGTGGGCGGTCGGTCGGGTCAGCGGTCATCGCGCACCCCATCCATGTCGACGAGGGCCGGTGTTTTTGGCTCCCCGGACCGGCGGGTGAACGATTCGGTGTAGACCGCGGACCGGGCGCTGAGCAGGGGATCGTCCGAGGGTGCAATGCCCATTGGGAGGATGAGCGGGTCGAAGTTGAGGTCCCGCGCGTTGTGCGGCGCTTCGGTCCGGACCGCGTCGATGGTCACGGTTCCGACGTCGAGGACCTGCCGGGTCGGCGGCCACGGCCGGGTGGCGTCGTCGGTCCGATCGCCTGGTTGACCGATCGTGAGCAACATCCGCCACCGCAGCGGCCCACGCGAGACTGCCGCGGTGAGGGCGTCGAAGAGGTGATCGCGCCCCGGCAGCGGCGGCAGGCCGGGGGAGCGGACCGGTTGCGCGGGGACCAGTGTCCACCGCACCGGAACCGTGACTCCGGAGTCGTTGGTGCAATGGAAGGCGTTGAGACCGTAGAAGGTGCTGTTGTCGAACCCGGAGGTCGGTGGGTGCTGTCGGATGAGGTTCATCGCCGCCGCGGTCTCGGGATGGCGGGACAGAAACGCCGCCATGCGATCCGGATCAGGCTTGCCGGTGACCGGGTCCTTTTTCGAGGCGAGCAACCGCTCGTAGAAGCCGTCTGGTGTCCGGTCGGGGAACACCGGGGTGTTGATCATCGCGGTGCGCCACTGCTCGCCATCGGGGAGGTCGAACGCCAACCCCAGTCCGCGGACCGTGGCGTCGGCGTCCGGAGTGGACGGATTCCCGCCCGAGAGTGAGAACCGACCGGTCACCGGGATCCGGCCGGCCCGGAAAACGCTGGCCGTGGAAACTCCGGACCCGACACCGGTGGCGGTGAAGCATCCGGTCGCGCTGACTCCTTTGGCGTGATTGCGCCGGAATCCGTCGTGATGCCCGGCGACCTCCTCGAACCGGTCGGTCAGCCGTGCCGGGGTCAGCGCGTCGGTGTCCAGTGTCCCCGCCGCGCAGAGGAACCCGCCGACGTCCACTGCCGCGATGGCGCCCACCGCGGCCAGGCCGAGCAGCGCACAGCGGCGACTGACCGCCGGGCGCGGTGCCTGATCCGGGGGTGTGGTGGCGTCATCCATGGGCGGAGTCGACCGTCATCACGTGCCAGGTTCCCTTGACGCCGTCGCCGCTCGTCTGCCCGGGGGCGGTGTCTTTCGCGAACCGGTACAGCGGGTGGCCGTCGTAGGTGATCTGCTCGGTTCCGTCCGGCCGCGTCGTGGCACCCGCGCGGGCGACGAGGGTGGCGTCGGGCCGGGGTGCTCCGAGCGAGGGCGGCCAGATCTCGGCGCAGGGCCCGGTGCACCGGATGGTGCCCGGGGTGTCCTCGTCGAATCGGTAGAGCGTGAATCCGTCTCCGTCGGTGAGCACCGTGCCGAGGGCGGTGTCCCGGGTGCCGAGTTCCACCTGCCCGGCGGGGGAGGCAGACGGCTGCACTGGGGGAGTGTCGTCGGTGGCGGTGCCGCACGCCGACATCAGCGCGATCGCGGCGCCTGCCGCCGCAAGAATCGATTTCTTCAGCATCGTTTTGGGTCTCCATTCGTTCGTTCCGCGTGCCGGATCGTTCGGCGCTGGGGAGTACGGATGGTCGGCGACCCACGTTCAGCTGCCCCCGCGTACCCGAGTGGCAGAATTCGAGATGAACGCCGCGCCGCCCGCGCCCGTACTCCTCGGTGGGTGTCGGGTGAGCCGACGCCGTATCCGGTGTTTCGGGAGGTGAGTGGTGCGGCTTCGTATCGTGCGCACACGCGGGGACCAGTCCGAGAGCGGCTTGGATGACGAGACGGTGCTGCGGGCCGCCTACGACGACCACGGGAGGGAACTGTTCGCCCTCGCCTACCGCTCACTCGGAGACCGGGGTCGCGCGGAGGAGGCGGTACAGGAGACGTTTCTTCGGGCGTGGCGGCGCGCGGACCGGTACGACCCGCGACGCGCTACGCTCCGGACCTGGCTGTATGCGATATGCCGCAACGTGGTGATCGACGCGATTCGGGCTCGTGCCGCCCGACCCGAGCTGGCCGACGCGGCACCACCCGAGCTGCCCGCACCCGAGCGTCCCCTCGAACAACTGCTGGTGGGGCTCGAGATGGAGGAGGCGCTGCGGCGGCTGTCCGATCAGCACCGCTGCGTCCTGGTCGAGATTCACCTGCGCGACCGGCCCGCCGCCGAGGTCGCCGCACAGCTCGGCATTCCCGTGGGCACCGTCCGCAGTCGTGTGTACTACGCGCTGAAAGCTCTCCGGCTCGTACTCGAAGAAATGGGGTGGCATGGTGACCACTGACCGCTGCCAGCAGATGCGCACCATGTTGGGGATGTACGCGCTCGGTCGCCTCGACGACCGCGAGACGATCACGCTTCGCGCGCACCTGGACGGCTGCCCGGGCTGCCGCACCGAGTTGAGTCTGCTGACGCCGGTCGCGGCCGCCCTGTCGGCGGCGGACCCGGACCGGCTCACCGAACCTGCGCCCCGGCCGTCGTCGACGCTGCCCGACGCGATCTTCGGGGCGGTCGACCGCGAACGCGGACGGAAGCGGTACCACCGGATCGCAGTCGCCGCCGCGGCCGTCGTGATCGCCGTCGGCCTGGTGACCGGCGGGTTCTTCCTGCGCGGGGGCACCTCGACGGCCCCACCCGGGCAGCCGGTGGCCTTCACGGTCCTCGCCGCAGGTGTGGATGCCTCCGCGCGGGTGGAGAACCGGGCGTGGGGAACCGGAATCAGCCTCGACGTCGCCGGACTCCCGCAGGGCCGCACATACAACGTCTGGCTCCAACGCTCCGACGGAAGTCGCATGAATGCCGGCAGTTTCATCGCCGGCGGCGACAAGACGATGTCGATGCAGTTGGCGGTGGGGCTGCCGATGTCGGATGCGACGACGCTCGGAGTGAGCGCCCCGGGCGACGACCGGACCCTGCTCCAAGCGCCCCTGCGGTCCTGACCGGCGCCAACCCTCGTGGAGGACTCAGAGGAGCAGGCCATCGCGGGCGACGACCCGTCCGGCCCGCACCACCGTGTCCCGACGGGGACGTCGACGACGATCTGCGGCACGCATTCTCCGTCCAGCAACATGAAGTCGGCGGGTGAACCCGGTTGCAGATCGGCCCGCGGCAGCCCCATGACGGCAGCACCGCCGTCGGCGGCGAGTTCGAAACACGCCTCGAGATCCTCGTCGAGGCGTGCGTCGAGTGCCCAGGCGAGTAGCCACGCGAAGGCACGAGACCCGGACGGAGCGGAAGAACTGGCCCGCCGACACGTCGTGGGTACCCGGGTTGAAGCCCTCCGCTCCCTGGCCGCCGAGACCGGGACGACCTGAGGCGCCCCAGGTAGCACGCGGGCGACCACGGTCTCTCCTAAGACTGCGAGATTCGAACGTACCTGGTTACCCGATCAGGGCGACCAAATCTACTCGTCGCGAATGTTTCGCATCCGCCGACGACGCTCGTGCCGAGTCGCTCGTGTGAGAATGCCGGCGCGGGTATTCGCTCACCGGCCGAGACGTGCCAGCCGTTCGCCCGGTGTCGTCGCACCCCAGACGCCGTGCTGTTGGCCGGTGTGGAGGGCATACTCGAGGCATTCCTCCACCACCGCGCAGTCGCGGCAGAACTCCTTGGCGAGATCTTCCCGCTCGGAGCGAGCGTTCCTGCGTTCGGCGTCCGCCGGGAAGAAGATCTCCGCGTCCGCTTCATGGCAACGCGCAGACAATCGCCACTGCCACAACTCGGTGTCGTGAGGATGCAGTGTCATCACCGGTGTCGACATCTTTCGACTACCCCCTTCGCTCTCGGTCGCCCCGAATTACAGCCCATTCGGCAACACACGAGAAGAATTCGAATCTCCAGGATTTCGGGGTGAACGCGCCGCGCCGTTCTTGGTGAGCCACTGAAGATCTGATCGGCGTGACGCGAATCCTGTTGTTCGACGACTGCTCTTGCGATGCTGACCGGGTGACACCCGGGCGGCCTCGAAAGGCAGACGCATGACCATCCTCGATCCCCCGACAGTCGACGCCGCGAGCCTCGGAGTCTTCGACTCGATCACCGACGCCATCGGCAACACACCCCTCGTCCGGTTGAACCGGGTAACCGGAAGTATCTCCGCGACGGTGTACGCCAAGCTCGAGTTCCTCAACCCCGGGGGAAGTGTGAAGGATCGTGCCGCCCTGGCCATGATCCACGCGGCCGAGGAATCTGGGGAACTACTGCCCGGAGGCACCGTCGTGGAGGGCACGTCGGGCAATACCGGGGTCGGGCTGACGTTGGTCGCCGCCGCTCGGGGATACCGTTCCGTAGTCGTGGTCCCCGACAAGACGAGCGTCGAGAAGATCGCGTTGCTGCGGGCGCACGGGGCGCAGGTGCATGTGACACCGGGCGGCAGGCCCAGCCACCATCCCGAGTTCGTGCGCAACGTGGCCACTCGTCTCGCGGCGGAGATCCCCGGCGGCTGGCTCGCCGGCCAGTACGACAACCCGGCCAATCCCGGCGCGCACCGCACCACGACAGGTCCGGAGATCTGGCGTCAGACCCAGGGCCGAGTCACTCATCTCGTCGCCGGTGTCGGAACCGGTGGGACCATCACGGGGACGGGCGAGTTCCTGACGAAGGTCTCCGGCGGGGCCGTGCAGATCATCGGCGCGGATCCTGATACCTCCGTATACGGCGGGGGAGACGGACGGGCCTGGTACATCGAATCCGTGGGCCATTTTCTGCACCCGCAGACCGAGCACGACGAGTGGCCGGATTCCTATCACCCGGACGTCGTCGACCGACTCGAGCGGATCTCGGACATCGAGGCGCTCACGGTGCTGCACCGCCTCGCCCGGGAGGAAGGACTCCTCGTCGGAGGTTCCGCCGGTACCGCGGTGGCCGCCGCCCTGCGGGTCGCGCGGACCCTCGGTCCGGACGACGTCGTGGTCGTGATCGTCCCGGATTCGGGCCGGGCCTACCTGTCGAAGTACTTCGACAACGAGTGGCTGGGACGGCTGGGCTTCCCGCTCTACCACGCAGCGACCGGACCCGTTGTCGGTGACGCACTGGGCGGCCGGGGGAGCGCACCCCGGGCCGTGCCGTCCACCGCGACCGTTGCGGAGGCGCGTGACATGCTCGCGGACACCCCGGCCCTGCCCGTCGTGCTGGCACGCCCGGTCACCGGTCCGGTCGTGGTCGCGGAGATCCAGGGGTCCGTCAGTGCCGCGGCGCTGTCACACGCTCCGGACGACGACCCGATCGGTGTGCACGTCGATCAGCCTTTGCCCGTCGTGGGAGTCACCGAGGAGTTGTCGGTGGCAATGCGACGAATCGGGGGGCACCGGGGGCCGGTCGTCGTGTCCGAGAACGGGCGAGCCGTGGCGTTGGTCGACGCTGACGTCGTCCTGACCTCGCCTGTCGCGTGAAGTGCGGTGATTCGTCATCCTTGATCGAACACCTTCTCGAAGCAATTCGAGAAGGGCACGATCTCGTATGGGGAGAAGATCGGAATCCGTGAGTAGCCGCTCTTCTCGTACAACCTGACCGCATCGGGTTGCCGGTCGCCCGTCTGGAGAATCAGGCGTGGGCGCCCCGCCTTCCTGGCGGCATCCTCGACCGCGCTCAACAACGCTGTCGACACTCCGGTTCCGCGATGTTCCACTGTGACGAACATCCGTTTCAACTCCAGGTCGTCGCCGTTCCACCTGAGCGCGGCGTGACCGACCGCTTCTTGATTGTCGGTGGCCCCCGCGGCGGTGTACACCACCACTGTGAGGAAAACGGACGTCGAGTCAACCGCATTGGTGGCGGCGCGGTCTGCAGTCGATACTCGGTCGGAGTATCGCGGCCCCACTTCGCGGGCCATGGCCTCTCGCAATGCCTCCGCGTCGGGGTCGAACCAAGACACCTCGGTTACGTGAAGTTGCGAGAGTGCTAATTCAGAGGTCATTCACATTCTCCGTCGATGAAAATGCAGTTTCGGTAGATGCTTCCCGATCTTCATCCGGGATTCGAGGGTTGAAATCACCTTGACGCCAACGGTGTCCAGCAATCTCTGTTCGCTACCGATGAAGGTGCAAGGTGCATCGACATTTCCGATCTGGAGGAATCTATGTCCAGTTGTGTCGAACTGTCGCACGTCAGGCCCTGTTTCTCATCGTGGAGGACGCAGGGCATGGACGTTCAACGGTGACAACCGGGGTTAGTATCGCGATGTCCGGATGCTGGTCACGTCGTCCAGTCGGGTGATGAGGCGTCCCTCGGGGGCGGAAGTAGGGGATGGACGCAATCGCGGCGGCGCACACGGCCGTCAGTCCGGACGCGGCTCTCCGCCCAATCGTTGGAGACGGCACGATTCGCCGATCTCAGCCGGCCGATCACCGACGTCGAACAGGAATCACCACCTCATGAGTCTCGAATTCCTCTGGTACATCCCGAATCAGGTCACCCCGGGACACCGCGGCGACGCCGTCACGGTTGACCACAACAGTCTGGACACCCTCACGAGCCAGGCGAAGGCCCTCGAGGACCACGGCTGGAAAGGGGCCTTGATCGGCACCGGTTGGGGTAGACCGGACACACTCACCGTCGCCGCCGCCCTTGCGGCCAGGACGGCGACGTTCGAGCCGCTCATCGCGATCCGGCCCGGCTACTGGCGACCGGCTCACTTCGCCTCCGCCGTCGCTACTCTCGACCATCTGACCGGTGGCCGGGTCCGGATCAACATCGTGTCCGGGAAGGACAGCCTCGGAGCCTACGGTGAACACGAGAGCGACCAGGCCCACCGTTACGCCCGCACCAAGGAGTTCCTCCAGCTCGTCCGTAAGCTGTGGACCGAGGAGAACGTCACCTACCGGGGTGAGCACTTCCAGGTCACCGATTCCACGGTGCTGCCCCGGTTCTCGCCGCGCGAAAATAGGCCCCACCCGAAGCTCTACTTCGGTGGCGCGTCCGAAGCCGCCGAGCGTGTTGCGGCGACCGAGGCCGACGTTCAACTGTTCTGGGGCGAGCCGCTCGCCGGTGTGCAGGAGCGGATCGAGCGGTTGCGCTCACTGAGTGATGAACTCGGCCGCGAGCATGCGCCGCTCGAGTTCGGCCTGCGGATCACCACCTTCGTCCGGGATACCACCGAGCAGGCCTGGGCCGACGCAGAGGCGAAGGTCGCCGAGATGGCGAAGAATCAGGGTGCGCCTCCACAGAACCCGCATCGCCAGACCGCCGTGGGACAGCAGCGACTCCTCGACCTGGCCACCCGTGGCGACGTACTCGACGACAACCTGTACACCGCACCCGGGAAGGTCGGTGGCGGTGGCGCCGGCACCACCTGGCTCGTCGGCTCCCCGGAGGACGTCGCGAAGTCGCTGCGCAAGTACCAGGATCTCGGCATCACCCACTTCGTGCTCTCGGACACCCCGTATCTGCCGGAGATCGAGCGTCAGGGCAACCAGCTGCTGTCGTTACTGCGCGACTGAGCCGGGGGAGCGCTACTTACGCTTCCCGGCAACAGCTTTGCGCGAACGGTGACTGTCACCCGCCTGCGCAGTCGGGCGCGAGCGGGTGACTGGTTGTCAGAGCCTGAGTCCGGTTCCGTGCACGCCGTGTTCCTCGATGAGCGCGAGCTCTTCGTCGGTGAGCGGCGGGAAGTTCAGGGCCGCGATGTTGTGGTCGAGCTGCTCGGTCGAACTCGCTCCGATCAGCGCCGAGGTGACCTCCTGCCGCCGCAGCACCCACTGCAACGCGAGCTGTGCAAGTGACTGGCCACGGGCCTCGGCAATCTTGTTGAGCTCGGCGGTCCGCTGCCGGTACGTCTCGTCGATCACATCCGGCGTCAGGAACGTGCTGTTCTGTGCTCGTGCGCGCTCGGGAATCGACTCCAGGTACTTGTCCGTCAGCAGACCCTGCGCCAGGGGTGAATACACGATCAGCCCGAATCCGTCCTGGCGGGCGGTGTCCAGCAAGCCGTTCTGTTCGGGACGACGGTCGTAGATCGAGTAACGCGCCTGGTGGATGAGGAGCGGAACGCCGGCCTCGCGTAGCAGTACGGCGGCCTCGTGCGTGCGATCGGGTAGGTAGTTGGAGATGCCGACGTAGAGCGCCTTGCCCTGCTCCACCGCGCTCACGAGAGCCCCGACGGACTCCTCCAGCGGCGTGCTCAGGTCGGGGCTGTGGTGGTAGAAGATGTCGATGTACTCGGTGCCGAGGTCGCGCAGACTGTGGTCGAGTGAGGTCAGGATCGACTTGCGCGAGCCGCCTTTGAGATACGGGCTCGGACCGATCGGGTTGCCTGCCTTGGTCGACAGGATGAGTTCGTCCCGGTAAGGGGCGAGGTCCTTGGCGAGTACGGTGCCGAAGTTCTTCTGGGCTGCGCGATGCGGTGGGCCGTAGCGGTCGGCGTTGTCGAAGTGGGTAATGCCCAGGTCGAACGCGTGGAGGATGATCTCCCGCTGCGTCGCGAAAGCGTAGTCGCTACCGAACTTCTGCCACAGGCCGAACGAGAAGGCAGGCAGATCGAGGCCGGAATTTCCGGTGCGGTGATACGGGACCTTCTCGTAGCGGTCTTCGGCAGCGGCATAGGTGAGATCGAAGGGGCGATCGGTCATCGGTGTCGGCTCTTCCGTTCTGGTCGGTTGTTGCGGGGGGTCGGTGGTGTATCTGGCCAGGCCGTCCGTCCGGGGAATCGCCACGATCCACCGAAGACGCCGGCGACGAGGATGTCGACGTTGATCAGAAGCCGGCCGCTCACTTGGTGGTCCCTACACCGGTGACGGACTCGAGTGTGTTAGTCGGTGATCGACGGACGGTTTCGGTGCTGGCTCGGTACCGGAGCGACGGCGCAGCGACACGCGTGGTCGGATCCATGCGAACACTGTCACCGAACGGAGATGGAAAGGGAATCGTTCGGATCGTGCAGATTCTCTGGGAAGAATCTCCGCGCTGACGTCCTGTCGATCGTCGAGGACTTCGCGGCACTATCTTGGGGCTGTGGGCGATGACACCTGGGCCAGTGTGGCCGACCAATTTGCCGATGAGGCGTATGCGTCGGTGAAGGGGCTCGTGCGCACCTATGTGCTGCACCAGCATCTGCTGGAGCATTTGCCGGCGCCCCCAGCGACTGTGCTCGACGTCGGCGGCGGCGCGGGCAATCAATCCTTTCCGCTGGCCCAAGCCGGTTACGACGTGACGGTGCTCGACTCGTCGTCGGCGATGCTGGACAAAGCTCGACAGCGACTCCAGCGACTGCCGGATGAAGCCCAGCGACGGGTGACGCTCGTGGAGGCCGACGGCGAGAACGCCGTCGAGGCGGTGAATGGTCAACGGTTCGCCGCCGTGCTGTGTCACGGCGTGCTCGGGTACCTGGAGCAGCCGGAGCCGCTGGTCGGCCAGCTGTGCCGGTGCACTGCTGCCGGTGGCGTCGTATCGATCATGACGGGCAACGCGAAGGCGATGGCAGTGCGCCCGGCCTTGGAACAACGGTGGGACGACGCTCTGGCGTCGTTTGACACCAGGGACGAGATCGGGGTGCTGGGAGTGCCGACTCGAGCCGACACGGTGGAGGAACTCAGCGAACTCGTGCGGAGCCGCGGCGTGGAGCCGGTGCGCTGGTACGGGGTATGGCTGTTCGTCGACTGGCTCGATTTCAGTGGAGCCGAGTTGGACCCGAACCATACACAGCAGATGGCGGCGACGGCCGCAGTCGAACTCGAAGCCAGCCGACGAGACCCCTACCGCCAACTCAGCCGCGTCTTTCATCTCGTGGGACGCCAAGGTCCGGGCTGACGGGATACTGGCGCTGGGAGGTGGTCCGCTGACAGCACTTGGTGTGTGCAAAAACGTCGACCCGAAGGCCACCGGTTCTTCGCGACTACATCGAGGATGGCAGGATCAGGTCATCGAGATCGGAACCTCGATGTGAGGGTCCGGATCGAGATTGAGGGAGTATCGGCATGGCGCAGGGCATTGTGAAGTGGTTCAACGGTGAGAAGGGCTTCGGTTTCATCGCACCCGACGACGGAACTCCGGACGTATTCGTGCACTACTCGGAGATCTCGGGCAGCGGTTTCAAGTCGCTCGACGAGAACCAGCGTGTGGAGTTCGAGGTCGGCCAGGGGCAGAAGGGCCCGCAGGCCACGAACGTGCGCTCTGTTTGACCAGTGCAACGTGGGGACCGCATCCGGTGGGTGCGGTCCCCATTTCTGTCGCCGGATGGGTATCCGGTAAGGGCGCCGGTATCGAACTGCACGCCGAGGGCGCTGATATACAGGAATCGTCGGCTCAGCTGACGCGGATGAGTTTCTTGTTCACGAATTCGTCGATCCCGTATTTGCCGAGCTCGCGACCGAAACCGGAGCGCTTCACGCCGCCGAACGGCAGCTCAACTCCTTCGGCGCCAACGGCATTGACGAACACCATGCCGGCCTCCAGTGAGTCGGCGACGCGGTAGGCCTGATCGGGGTCCGTGGTGAAGACATACGAGCCGAGACCGAACGGAGTGTCGTTCGCCAGCTCGACGGCCTCTTCCTCGGAACGCACCTTGTAGATCGTCGCAACCGGCCCGAACAGTTCCTCCCGGTAGGTTCGTGAATCCCGTGACACATTCGTCAGCACGGCCGGTGGGAAGAAGGCGCCCTGGCGTTCACCCTCCGACACCAGCGTGGCGCCCTCGGCGATCGCCTGCTGCACCTGCTCGGACAGCCGGTCGGCGGCGGCGACCGACGACAGCGGCGCGAGTTCGTCTGCGGTGGCGAGCACCTCCGCGGTGAATCTGCCGACGAAGTCGTCATAGAGGTCCTCGGCGACGATGAATCGCTTCGCGGCGTTGCACGCCTGCCCGGTATTCTCGAAACGACCTTCTATTGCCGCTTTGACGGTGGCGTCGAGGTCATCGGAACTGAGCACGATGAACGGATCGGAACCCCCGAGTTCCAGTACCACCTTCTTGAGGTTGCGGCCGGCGATCTCGGCGACCGCTGCGCCCGCACGCTCGGACCCGGTCAACGACACGCCCTGGACCCGTGGGTCGGCGATCGCGTCGGCGACCTGCTCATTGGTGGCGTAGACGTTGACGTAGGCGCCCTCCGGATATCCGGCGTCGGTGAAGATCTGGTGAAGTGCCGCCGCCGATTCCGGACACTGCGGTGCGTGTTTGAGCACGATGGTGTTGCCCAGCGCCAGATTCGGACCCGCGAACCGGGCGACCTGGTAGTAGGGGTAGTTCCACGGCATGATCCCGATCAGCACGCCGATCGAGTTGCGGCGGATCAGCGCGGTACCCTCACCCTCGACCAGGTCGATCGGCTCGTCAGCCAGGAACTTCTGGGCGTTGTCGGCGTAGTACTGATAGATCGCGGCGCTGAAGTCGACTTCCCCCAACGACTGGTCCAGTGGCTTGCCCATCTCCCTCTGGATGATCTTGGCCAGTTCGTCGCGGCGTTCGGTGTGCAACTCGGCCACCTTCCTGAGCAGTTCGGCGCGCTCAACCACCGTCGAGCCGCGCGACCACTCACGGTGCGCCTTTTCCGCCGCGGACAACGCCGCCTGCATCTGCTCGTCGGTCGCGGTCGGATATTCGCGCACCGTCTGTCCGGTGGCGGGGTCCACAACTGCGTACAGGCTCATGTTCACGTCTCCTCGGAGGGTGGGGCATTCCAGTATCGCTTGCGATGGGCGCCTGGGGTGTGGTCCTCGCGAGTAGATCGCCCGATCATCACCTGGAATGGTCGGCAACAGGCCGCGCGAGGTGGGGGCGGCGCTGCCCCAGCAGGTCGCTTATTCGCGGCGGCCGCGCAGTGAGATCGTTCACTGCTCAGCAGGAGGATCGTATGGGGGTATAGGCTTGATACATCGGAATGGTCGTCGCATCGAGCGAGTCGCTCAGGCGTTCCCGATTCGAAAGAATGCCGGCCGATTCGCGGCCGATGCGAGGAGCGTCCATTTGATGCCAATGGCTACAGGCACGCACGCCCAGGCGCCGCGCAGATCCGCACCGCGCGAACACTTCCCGGGTGGGCGCGCCGTCCCGGATTCGATGCCGACACCACGCCTGATGGCGAGCTGCCTACGACGTCATGCGGACCGCGACACATTTCGACCATGATCTACCCGGTCGCCATCACCCCAACCGGCCGCGCCCACATACACCTGAAGCAAGGAACAGAATGACCATCGATCACGACAAATCCGAACTCCCACTCTTCTCTGCGCAGCGAACGCTGACCCACAGCACCCCCGAGCCCGTCTCCGACGCGCCGCGCACCGGTGATTCACCCACGCAAACATCCGCCGAGATCCACCGGTCACTCTTCAGCGACGAGTGAGCAACGGTGCCCACCGTCAGGGCTAGGGGATCGGGCTGGTCGTGACGTGGCGATCAGCGGTCAGTGCGCGACAAGCTCGGTCAGCGATCAGGCTTCGCGGGTGACGTCGCCGCGAGAAACCGGTCCCGGTCGACGATCGCCCGGTCGATCTCGCCCGACGCGACAACCCTCCCCGAGCTATCGGTCGCCCGCACGGCGAAGGTAAGGCGGTGGCCGACAGCGGCGGCTGGTGGCTCGGCCGCGATCTCGACGCTGGCACCGACCGGTGTCGGGCTGCGGTGCTCGATTCGGACAGCGGTCCCCACTGTCGTCTGGCCCGCACTGATGAATGATGCAGCGCAGGCGACGGTGGCCGCCTCCATCCACGCAATCAGCCGTGGGGTCGACAGCACCGGAACGTCACCGCTGCCCACTGCGGTCGCGGTATCGGACTCAACTACCTCGTAGCGCACGCCAATACAGTACGTCAGGCGCGGCCGATCCCTTGGTACAGCACTTCCGGTTCGGGCTTTGACGGTCCCGCCGGTGGTGCACGCTGGCGCAGCACCGCAAAGGCGTGTGCACCCGGACATTCCGTTCGACATCTTCGTTTCCGGGGTTACCGGTCGTCGCGATGGTGCGTCTGAGACACTGGCTGCTGAGGCGGTAGCGGGCGGGCTGCGGCCCAGGCGCCACTGTCGTCACGACACGGGACTACGAGGGGGATCGCGAAAGTATGCCGGGGATCGATGGGCACTTGGACTCGAGGCAGCGCGCGGGCGCGAGGTTTGCACGGCGGACTCGGTTTGTCGCCCTGATCGGCGGCCTCACCGCCACACTCGCCCTGGGGGCGGTACCGCTCGCCACCGCACAGCCGGCACCGGGTGACGATCTTCGCTGGGGGTCCTGCCCGGCCGAATACGAGCTGGACCCGGCATCCGATCAGTGCGCCTCGGTCACCGTTCCCCGCAACTACGCGGACCCCGCCGCCGGCACGATCGACGTGCTCGTCACCCGCCACCGCGCCGAGGATCACAGCTCGCGCCGCGGCGTGCTGTTCACCAATCCCGGTGGGCCGGGCGGAGACGCGATCGGCTCGAACAGCATGTTCGTCGAGATCCTGCCCGACGCGGTCCGCGCACAGTGGGACGTGATCGGTATCCAACCGCGCGGTCTTCCCTACGCCGGCGCGGTCGAGTGCGTGCTGGCCCCTGAACAGACGACGGCGATGAGCCTCGGCTTCGGCGGTGCTGCGACGCGCAACGCATGCGAGTCCGCTGCGCCAGGCACCACGGCGCACCTGACGACCGAGAACACCGCGAAGGACTGGGAGCAGGTCAGGATCGCACTCGGCGAGGACGTCATCGACATCTACGGCCTCTCGTACGGCACGATTCTCGGATCCACCTATGCGACGCTCTTCCCTCAGCACACCGGTCGCATGGTCCTCGATTCCGCGGTCGACCAGAAGTGGCTGTGGAACGACGTGTTGTGGCAGCAGAACGACGGCTACAAGGATCGCTTCTACGACCTCATGGACTGGATCGCGGCCCACGACGACACGTACGGGCTCGGTGACACCCCACTGAAGGTGTATCAGCGGTGGTCGGACCGGATCGTCGAGGAAGCCGGCGGGAACCCGACCCTCGCGCCACCGCCCGCCCAGATCGGTGACGTACCGCCCGGCCTGCAGGCCGTTGCGGATGCTTATCGCGGTGGGGTCGATCTCACCGGACCGGCACGCGTTCAGTTCGAGGCCTTCATCCGTAGCCTCGCCGACCCGTCGCACACCCAGATGTCGTCCAGCATCTACGTGATGACGCGGCAGGTGCTTCCCGCCCGCAACAGCTGGCCACTCATGGCCCGGGTGATCCGGGACGGTCGAGACGCGATTCCCGACGGCACCGCGATGGACGACCTGACGGAGCAAGAGTACGAGCGGATTGCCCAGGCCCAGATGATGCAGTCACTGGTCCTGTGCAACGAGAACAACGTCATGGCCCGGCCGGACCGCATTCCGGGTTGGCTCTTCTCCACCTTCGTCACCGGAGATCTCTTCGACCTCATCGGGTACAGCTACAGCGCCGGGCCCGAATGTGCCGGTGCGCCGCCCGTCGTCGCGCTGCCCACGTTGAGCAATCGAGGACTGGCGACGGCCCCTCTCGTCCTGCAGGGAATGCGCGACCCACAGACCCCCTATCAGGGCGGAGTTCAGCTCGCCCACGACATGGGGGCGCACCTCGTCACCGTCGAGGGAGGAGATCACGGTGCGGGGATCCAGGGTGGCAACGCCGTCGTCGACCAGGCCGTCACCGAGTACCTCGAGACCGGGCGCACCACTGTCACGCACGCCCCTGAGGCGCCGATCACCGCACCGCTGTGAAGTCCGGGGCCGGGCCGCGGACGAAGTGATCTAGGCAAGCAACACTCGGGTCCGTGCTGAGCTGCGGGACCGACGTTCCTGGTTCGAAAAGGAGCAGATCCGAATAGACTTGCCGAGGTGAGCCGCGAGGATCCCGATCGGCTGTCCGCCGACGACGCACATATCCTGGGGCTCGAATCGGCGGTGATAGCCGGCCACACGCTCAAGCTCGTCGTTCTCGGGCCGGCCACCTCCCCGCTCGACGTCGAGGCTCTGCGAACTGCCGTGGCGGAGCGGCTTTCGAGCCAGCCGCGAGCGACGCAACGGATCGATACCTCGGGACCGGAGCCGCGCTGGACCGAGGCGACGGCGTTCGAGATCAGTGACCACGTCCGGCGCCGAGAAGAGCCTGGGTGTGCCTCGCGCGACGATCTGTGGTGGGCCGTCAGCAAGCTGATGTCCGAGCACCTCGACCACGAGCGACCACTGTGGACGTTCGATCTGTTCGGTCCACTCGGCGACGGGCGCGAGGCGATCGCGGTCCGGATCCATCACGCGATGGCCGACGGGATCAGCGCGGTTCGCTTCCTCGACGACGTGCTCTGGGATCGGCACCCCGAACCGCCCCCGAGAGGAACGCGGCCGGGCCTTCGCGCCGCTTCGCCGCAGCGTCCGCGGGTCGACGAGGCACTGCGGATGCCCGCGGCTGTGCGTCGTGAACTCGGCCACCGCGGTTCACACTCGCCTTTCGACCGCCCGATCAGTGCCGCCCGCGAGCTTGCCTTCACCGTCGCCCCGCTCCCGGAGCTGAAGGCAATCGGCGCCTCACGTCCCGCGCGCGCAACCGTCAACGACGTACTCCTCGCGATCGTCGCAGGCGGCCTGCGCAGCTGGCTCGGCGCCGGCGAGACGGCCCTGCCGCGTCTTCGTGCTCAAGTTCCGGTCAGCCTGCACCACCGGGACGAGGGAGCGGGCAAGCTGGGAAACCGCGATTCCTTCCTGAACGTCGATCTGCCGCTCGCCGAGGCGGATCCGCTCACCCGACTCGACCGGATCAACGCCGAGACCAGCAAGCGCAAGCTCCTCGACGACGCCGAAGAGCTGTTCGATCTCTTCCACGCTCTCGGACGCGTGAAGCGCGTCGAGGAAGCCGCAAAGCGACTCGCCGGCAGCGCGCGCGAGTTCAGCCTGTCGATCTCGAACGTCCCCGGCCCGCCCGTGCCGGTCAGCGTTTCCGGACGTCGGGTCGAGCGGCTCTTCTCCTCCTCCGAGCCCGCAGCGCACCACGCGCTGCGGATCTCGGCGATCTCCTGCGCCGGGCTCGTCGGTATCGGGCTCTGTACAGACCCCGAGGCGCTGCCCGACGTTGCCCGGCTGGCGGTGGCGATGGACGATTCGTACGCCGAATTGCGTGACGCCGCGATCACCTGACGTCGATTCCGTTCGGTGTCAATGGCATTCGCTGCCAGGTAGGGTTGGTGGTTCAGGCGCGTCGAACAGGCATGATCGAACGCACCCGCGCGTCCCGCAGGTACAGACCGCCCCACACGAAGATGCCGACGTAAATCGGGAACAGGGTGGTGCTGACGATTGGCTGCTCGGTGAGCATGTTGGTAGCGACGGCTCCACCGAGGTATCCGGTCAGCAGCACCGCGCCCAGAATCGCCGTGGCGGGCACGATGTAGAGAATCAGGCATACCAAGAGAACGATTCCGATGACACGGTTGAGGTTCTCGGCAAAACCCAGCTCGGCCATCGCCTCGCGCACCATTTGCGTGTTTGCGATGTGGATGAGCGAGTCGAACAGGAGAAACAGCACCACGAGGGCGGTGACGACCAGTCCGGCGATTCTGGCCTTCTTCGTGGTTCCGCCCGTCGGCGCCGGTGTCGAGTTGGTGGTTCCCGTAGAGGGTGGTGTCGATGTCATGAGACTTTCTCCTTGCTGTTCATGGAGCGGTACACCGCTGACCGGTGGCACCTGCCCGACGGCGTCACGCGGGCAAATCGACTGCTCCCGCACGCTTCGCGTCTACTCACACCAGTACAGACCAGAGGCGACGGGAAAACTCACCGCGGCGCTTGAATGCTCTCCGTTCGGGTGATCCTCCTAGGTCGGCAACCCCGCGGGCAGGACGTCGAGGACCACCTTGCCCGGCACGCCCCGCCGTTTGGACAGGAACGCTGCCCGTGTCTCGGCGAGCGGGTGGACGGCGCCGACGTGCGGGCGCAGGTACCCCTGCGAGGTGAGCTGTGCGAGCTTCATGAGCTCTGACCGGTCGGGTTCGACGATGAAGAAGACTGCTCGTCCGCCGCGTGGCGTCACCGGGGGCGGCGCACTGATCGAGACCAGCACGCCGCCCGGCTTGACGATCGCGGCCGATCGGGCGAGCACGTCGCCGCCGATGGTGTCGAACACCAGTGGTGCCGTAGCCAACTTCGGTGACAACGCCGGCCACCTCGTGTGCGGGGATGGAGGGCGTGCGGTCGCGGCCGGCCCGATCCGTCCAGGTTCCTGGCCAGTCGAGCTCGTCGGGGACGAAGGATACGGCGTGCACTCGGACGATCACGTCACCAGTGGCGGCCTGCGGGTCGGGGGCATCCTCGAACACGAGTAGCTCCGGGTTCGCGGGACCTCGATTCTCATGGATGCGAACGGCTTTCATGTGATGCTCCTCGAGTCGTATACGACTACATCCAGCTTCCATGCGCTGAAGCTATGTCGATTGTCCGCTGCGTCGAATATGCGCGCGACCTCGTTGTCTCCGGAAACAAGGGGCCGTGGATTCAAGGTCGCGCAGACGACCGCGCGAGGCCGAAGGTCCCGGATAGGACACGTCGGCTGCGGCTGAGTAGAAGGGTTCTACTTACCGGTCTTTTCCCGGTGGCTACAACCAGGCCAGCAGCATGGGCGGCGCTTGCCTTCAGCCAGTTCGGTATACGTCCGCTTGATTCGACGCGCTCTCGTTTCGTCGAGCTTGGCATCCTCGACCCAGCAGATCCACTCATTGCGTGCCAGTGGTGTGATGTCATTCCAGGCTTTCAGCGCCGGCCCGTCATCGGCCAACGCCGTCTGTAGGTCTGCCGGCACTCTATGCACCGTGCCGCTCGGGACCGTGAGCTTGCCCATGTTTGGAGTCTACCGACTGTCGCAGAGGTAGGGCGGGTCGTAGCCACCGGAGTCTTGGTGTTGATTCAGGGGCGGGCCCGCTCTCTTTTTGCGCGGTCGCTGCAAGCGAGACCGCGTGATGGTGAGTCTCATCTGCAATCGTGGACGGCCGGGTGAACCCGACGTCTGGTCTAGGTTGATGCGATGAAGATATCCACGAGCGCATCGGTCGTCTCGGTGCTGTGCGCTGTGTCGGTGTGGCTGTTCGTAGTGCCGCAACTGGTCACCACGGGGATGCTCGAGCCTGGACCGCTTCTCGGTCTGATGGTGCTGCTCCCGACCCCGGTCGGTTTGATCGCCGCCTTGGTGGGGGCGGTCGCGGGCACGATCGGGCTCGTCCGACGCCCTGATCGGACGTGGGCCGGCGCGCTGATGACGCTGGGGCAGGCTGTGACGTGGATTTTGGCCATCGTGATCGTGGTGTGGTCGCAGGCATATGGTTCGACGGGGTGGGAGTTGTTGATACTGCCGGCGTCGCTGATGCTGGGGCAGGTTGTGGTCGCATCGGGCTTGATATCGGCCATGGTGAGTCGTCGCAGAGGCATCCACGCCAACGTCGGGGAAGGACGGCCGGTCGTGTGACAGGGTGAATTGGGTGGGGAACGGCATTTGCACCCGACCCGCTCGCCGCCCTGCACTTTGCCGGTGACAGCACCGCCGTTGACGGCGTTCGACCGATGCTCGAGTGTGCCCGAAAAACCGATCCGATCGTCGCCGGACGGACTCTCGGAGAACGTGACGTTCCCGATCACGATCGTCTCCAGCCCTTGGGCGGCAGTCCGCAGATATTTCGCTGTGCAGTGGCTCGCCACAACACGACCGTCACACTACTTACCCCACGCGCACTCGGGCATGTTGCGGTCACGACGGTGCTCCTGCCCCGGGGTGTGGCAACTCCACCGTTGGTGTCGTATCAGGCGATCGTGAACTCGTTGGGAACCAATTGCGCGCCCTCGCGGGCGTTGTTCAACCTGGAGATGCAGGAATCGCCGGGAATGTTGCTGGGTTTGCAGCGGGGGTGGGCGGTCGGTGCCCGATCACCTCGGCCCGACCGGTGCGTACGGTGCCGCCAAGCTCGGCGGCATGATCACCCTGGACAGTGTCCGTGCGGTGCAGCGGGTGACCGAACTGGGCCTGGCGAACAGTCCCGTGGCTTTGGCCGGTTACTCGGGTGGGGGGATGGCGAGTGCGTGGGCAGCGGCGCTCGCGCCGACCTATGCGCCGGAGCTGAAGCTGGCGGCGGTGGTGCAGGGCGGAGTGCCGGCGGATCTCGAGCAGATGGCCGAGGGGCTGGGGTTCAACCCGCATCCGGGGTTCGGGCTGGCCTTCGCGGCGGCGATCGGTCTCGAACGGGAGTACCCGGACCGGTTGCCGGTGTCCTCACAACTGAATGAGACCGGTCTGTGGTTGCGGGAATGGATGAGCAACGAGTGCCGGCGGTTCCTGCTGTTCCACGGTGCGTTCCGCAACGCCGGGCAGTTGGCGGCGTCGACGAGTCTGATGGGGAGTTCGGCGGCGCGGCAGGTGTTGCGGGAGAACAGTCTCCGCTATTTCGAGGGGGTGCCGACGGCGCCGGTGTCTATGTGGCACGGCACGC
The DNA here is from genome assembly GCF_048381435.1 of Rhodococcus mengyinensis. Lineage (NCBI taxonomy): Bacteria > Bacillati > Actinomycetota > Actinomycetes > Mycobacteriales > Nocardiaceae > Rhodococcus > Rhodococcus mengyinensis. Next base: position 71,638 of record NZ_JBLWIT010000073.1, read on the forward strand.
TCGATGGGCTCACCCCGTTCGATTCGGTGGCGGAGGTGGCGCACCGGTACTGCGCAGCGGGCGCGAAGCTGACGTTCGTGCCCTATGACATCTCCGAGCGCATGGACCACCGCGGTGGTGGGCTTCCCGGGTGCGTATGAGTTCATCGCGGCCCGATTCCGGGGCGAGCCCGCCCCAACACGGTGCTAATTACAGGCTCGGCGAGCCAAATCGAGAAGGTGATGACACCCCGGTTCCGGCCGCGACGTTGATTCCCGATCCGAGATTAACGGTGGTATCGGAAGATCGGTTCGGCGACGCAGACGGGTGTGTCGGTGGCACTGCATTCGACGGTCGCTGCGACCACGATTTGGACGCCGCCGCTGACGTCCTGGGCCGAGATTATCTCGGCCCTGAGCCGGACCTTCGATCCCACGGGGACCGGGGCGGGGAACCGGACCTTGTTCAGGCCGTAGTTCACCGCCAGGGAGGTGCCCTGAACTTCGAGAACCTGCGCGAACATGACGCTGAGCAATGACAGGGTGAGGTAACCGTGGGCGATGGTACGTCGGAACGGGCTTTCCGTGCTGGCACGTTCCGGGTCGACGTGGATCCATTGGTGATCGTCGGTGGCGTCGGCGAAGGTGGTGATTCGGCCTTGGGTGATCTCGAACCAGTCACTGGGGTCCAGTGTGGTGCCGACGAGGCTCTTCAACCCGTCGACGGTGGTAGTGGTGGGCATGGCGGCTACTTTCGGCGCGATGGGCTTGCGGGGTGTGGTGCGGTCAGGTGATGGTGATGCCGCCATCGACGGCGAGGGTTTGTCCGGTGACGTACCCGGCGGCGTCGGAGGCGAGCCAGACAAGGGTGGCGGCGAGTTCGGCGGCATCGCCGGTGCGCCCGAGCACCATCCGTGACGCGAGGCTGTCGAGGTAGCCGTCGTGATACTGGTCGGTCATCTCGGAGGCGAAGAAGCCCGGGGCGAGCGCGTTGACGCGAATTCCCTTGCGAGTGCCCCATTGTTGGGCGAGGTCTCGGGTCAGACCGATGATTGCGGCTTTGCTGGCGCTGTAGGCGGCCTGGGGCAGACCGGCGGTGGTGAGCCCGAGGACGCTGGAAATGTTGACGATGGAACTGCCGGGTTGCATGACCTTCCCGCACGCCTGGGCGGTCCAGTAGGAGCCGCCCAGGTTGACGTCGATCACCGAGCGAAACTGGTCGGGGGTTTCGCGGGTGGCGGGGTGGGCGCTGGCGACGCCGGCGTTGTTGACGAGAACGTCGACGCGGCCGAACTCGGTCATTGCCGCGTCGACCAGGGCAGCGCACTGATCCGGATCAGCGATGTCGGTAGCCACGGGCAGGGCCCGTCGGCCGGTGGCACGGACAAGTGCGGCGGTGTCGCCGAGTTTGTCGACGCGCCGCGCCGCGAGGACGACGTCCGCGCCGGCCTCGGCGAGGGCCTGAGCGAAGGCCACACCGAGGCCGGACGAGGCGCCGGTGACGATGGCGACGCGGCCGTCGAGGCGGAATTTGTCGAGCACACTCATGTGGGATGCCTCCTGGGTCAGAACCAGCTGGGGTTCATGTCGAGAGTGGTCCGGTCTCCGCTGGCCAAGAGATCGAGTTGCGGGCCGACCTTGGGTAGCTCGTGGGTGTAAAAGTAGCGGGCGGCCATGCGCTTTCCGTCGTAGAAGTCACCACTCTTACCCTCGGTGGCAATGAGCTGTTCGAGCCACATCCACGCGATGACTGTGTGTCCGAACGCTTCCAAATAGACCGATGAGTTCGCCAACGCGGTCGTCGCGTCACCGGCCGCCCACAAGGCGGCGGTGATGTCGACGATCCGGTTCCAGACGGTGTCAAGGGCGTCGGCGCAACCGGTGGCGTCGCCACCGAGGGACCGAGCCCGCGCGATGGTCGCGGCGATCTTCGATCCGAGTAACCTCAGCCCGGCACCGTCTTGCATGGTGACCTTGCGGCCCAGCAGATCCAGACCCTGGATCCCGTGCGTGCCTTCGTGGATCGGATTCAGCCGGTTGTCGCGGTAGTACTGTTCGACGTCGTAGTCGCGGGTGTAGCCGTAACCGCCGTGCACCTGGATCGCGAGGCTGTTCGCCTCGAGGCACCACTGCGAGGGCCAGCTCTTCGCGATCGGGGTCAGCACGTCGAGGAGCAACGTCGCCTGGTCGCCGGTGGCCGCATCGTCGGCCGTGTCGTGTTCGTCCACCAACCGCGAGCAGTAGAGGCCGAGCGCGAGCGCGCCCTCGACGTAGGACTTTTGGGCCAGCAGCATTCGGCGGACATCGGCGTGATCGATGATCGGAACCGGCGGCGAGGAGGGGTCCTTGGCGCCGAGAGGGCGGCCCTGGGTACGCACCCTCGCGTAGTCGAGCGACTTGCGGTATCCCACGTAGCCAAGGGCGATCGCGAGGAACCCGACACTGATCCGGGCCTCGTTCATCATGTGGAACATGTAGGACAGGCCGCGGTGTTCCTCGCCGACCAGGAAGCCGACTGCCCCGGCATCGCCTGCGGGGGTGTGGGTACCGTCACCGAAGACGAGCAGGGTGTTGGTGGTGCCGCGGTTGCCCATCTTGTGGTTGAGACCCGCCAGGGTCACATCGTTACGGTCGCCGAGCCCGCCGTCGGAGCCGGGGAGATATTTGGGCACGATGAACAGTGAGATGCCCTTTACGCCGGGGCCGCCGCCCGGGGACTTGGCCAGGACCAGGTGCACGATGTTCTCGGTGAGTTCATGATCGCCACCGGAGATCCACATCTTGGTGCCGGTGACCCGGTAGCTGCCGTCGTCCTGGCGGACGGCGCGGGTGGTGATGTCCGCCAACGATGATCCGGCCTGCGGCTCGGACAGGCACATGGTGCCGAACCAGCGGCCCTCGAGCATCGGACGGACGTAGTCGTCGATCTGCTGCTCGGTGCCGTACTCGGCGAGCAAGTTTGCTTTGGCGGTCGTCAGGAACGGATAGGACGAGGTGCTGGCGTTGGCGGCCTGGAACCAGGCCATCGCCGCTCGCGCCACCGTGGTGGGCAGCTGCATCCCGCCGACGCTCTCGTCGAATGATCCGGCGATCAAACCGGCCGCCGCGTAGGCGTCGAGCGCCGTTTTGACCTCCGGGATCATCTCGACGGTGCCGTCCGGGCGCATGGTCGGCTCGTGCGCGTCGGCCTTCTTGTTGTGGGTGGCGAAATGCTTGTGCGCGAGGTCCGCACTGAGGTCGAGGACGGCGTCGAAGGTGTCCTTCGAGTGTTCGGCGAAGCGTTTGCGGGAGGTCAGTGCGACCACGTCGAGCCACTCGTAGAGCAGGAAATCGAGATCGCGGCGAGAAAGTACATCAGTCATGAGAATCAGTTCCGTTCAAAGGTGGGCTCGCTCAGATGGAGATGCCGCCGTCGACCGGGAGGACGACGCCGGTGATGTAGCCGGCTTCCTCGGACGCGAGGAAGGCGATGGCGTCGGCCATCTCGGCGGGGTCGGCGAACCGCGAGATCGGACCGGTGACTTCGGCGATCTTCTCCTTCGGGATGGAGGCGGTCATCCGGGTCGCGGCGTTCGGGGAGATTGCATTCACGGTGACCCCGAAAGCAGCGAGCTCTTTCGCGGCGGTCTTGGTGAACCCGATGATCCCGGCTTTGGCGGTGGCGTAGTTGGCCTGCCCGCGGTTGCCGTGCAGTCCGGTGTAGGAGGTGATGTTGACGACCCGCCCGAATTCCTGCTTCCGGAAGTGCGGAACACAGGCCCGGGTGAATCGAAACGTGCCGCCCGCGTGGACATTCAGGACCTGGTCCCAATCCTCGTCGGTCAGCTTCCACAGCACTTTGTCGCGCAGGATCCCGGCATTGTTGATCAGAATGTCCACCCGCCCGGTCTCGGCGATCACGGTAGAGACAACGTTCTCGACGTCACCGGTGTCGCTGACGTCGGCGGGGATGCCGATGGCGCCGACCTCGCGGGCGGCCTTGTCGAGTTCGTCCTTGTCGAAGTCCACCATGAACACTGTCGCCTTGGCCTCGACGAAGTGGCGGGCCAGGGCCTGGCCGATGCCGCGGGCGGCGCCGGTGACGATGACCGATTTGCCGGTGAAGTCGTACGTGATGTTGCCCATTGAGGTTTCCTGTCGTTCTTGTCAGCGGAGGCGTTCGAGGACCATGGCCATGCCCATACCGCCTCCGACGCACATGGTTTCGAGGCCGAACTGCTTGTCGTGGGTGGTCAGGTTGTTGAGCAGCGTCGCGGTGATCCGGGCACCGGTCATGCCGAACGGGTGACCGAGGGCGATCGCGCCACCGGACACATTCAGCTTGTCCTCGTCGATGTTCAGCTCCCGCGCCGACCCGATCACCTGCACCGCGAACGCCTCGTTGATCTCGACGAGGTCGATGTCGGAGATACCCAGTCCCGCGATCGCGAGGGCCCGCTTGGACGCCTCGATCGGGCCGAGACCCATGATCTCCGGCGACAAACCGGACACCCCGGTGGACACGATCCGGGCGAGCGGGGTCAGCCCCAGCTCCTTGGCCTTGGTGTCGGACATGATCACCAGGGCGGCGGCGCCGTCGTTGAGCGGGCACGCGTTGCCGGCGGTGACGGTGCCGTCCGGACGGAACACCGGCTTCAGCTGGCTGACGGCCTCATAGGTGGTGCCGGCGCGGGGGCCGTCGTCCTTCGACACGACGGTGCCGTCGGGCAGCGTCACCGGGGTGATCTCCCGCTCGAAGAAGCCGGCGCCTATGGCCTCCTCGGCGCGGTTTTGCGAGCGCACCGCCCACCGGTCCTGCTCCTCGCGGGTGATGCCGGTGATCTGGGCGACGTTCTCGGCGGTCTGGCCCATCGCGATGTAGGTGTCCGGGACCAGCCCCTCCTCACGCGGGTCGACCCACTGCTGACCGCCCTGGGCCAGCTTCTCGGTGCGGGTCTGCGCGTCGGCGTACAGCGGGTTCTGGGTGTCGGGCAGCGAGTCGGAGTTGCCCGCGGTGAACCGGGACACGGTCTCGACACCGGCGGAGATGAAGACGTCGCCCTCACCGGCCTTGATCGCGTGCAGTGCCATGCGGGTGGTCTGCAGCGACGACGAACAGTACCGGGTGATGGTGGTGCCGGGGATGAAGTCGTAGCCGAGCTGGACGGCGACGTTGCGGCCCATGTTGAACCCCTGCTCGCCGCCGGGCAGGCCGCAGCCCAGGATGAGGTCGTTGATGTCGGTGGGGTCGAGCGCGGGCACCTTGTCGAGTGCCGCCTGGACCATCTGCGCGGCGAGGTCGTCGGGGCGCATGCCCTTGAGCGATCCCTTCATGGCGCGACCGATCGGGGAACGGGCGATGGAGACGATGAC
>NZ_JBLWIT010000074.1:0-12309 GCF_048381435.1 Rhodococcus mengyinensis
CTCGAGCCATTCGTGGATCGGTTTCCCGTCCGCACCCGGGGCCGCGGACAGCTCGCCGGCCAGTTCGAGTGCCCGCTCGTGGGTCTCGACGTCGATCACCATCCAGCCGGCGATCAGGTCCTTGGTCTCCGCGAACGGGCCGTCGGTCACTGGCGGTCGCCCCTCGCCGTCGTAGCGGACGAACGTGCCCTCCGGGGAGAGTGCCTGACTGTCGACGAACTCGCCGGTGCTTTCGAGCCGAGCGGCGAAGTCGTTCATGTACTGCACGTGGGCGGAGATCTCCTCCGGTGTCCACTTGTCCATGGGCACGTCGTTGACCGATGCCGGCGCGCCACGGTAGTGCTTGAGCAGCAGGTACTTGGCCATCATGTTCTCCTTGGTGCGGTACGGCCCATTCTGGCCGTTTCACTCCGGGGACGCAGCCGCGCGTGGGTTCTCGACATCCTACGGCGACATTTCCTGACCATCTTCTCTGTCGGGGTCACGATCCATCGCGGGGAAGGTGAGAGCCGCTCAGCTCAGTCGTCGGATGTGGGGCAGGGTGTCGGCGAGTTTGCTCGAAGAGGGTGTGCCCCGACGTGGAGGCGCTGAACGCCCTTCTGACGACGGTGGGCCGAAATCGGGACCTGGTTTTCGACGAACCGGACCGGCTCGCCCCTGGGTGCCCGCCGGGGACCTGAGACCGCCCCTCTGGGCGTCGCCGGGGTTGCGCGGACGAAGTGCAACGTGTGGTCGGCGGGTGTGCAGGTGACGAATCCGATTGCCCGCAAACGTCCCCGGTTGTATCCGATTTGGGGTGCGTCCAGCAGGACACGAGAGGAGTGACTACGGGTCGGACCGGAGACCAGTGTCGAAAGCCTTGTATTAGGGGGGAGCGAGGATGTGGTCCGTAGCATGTAGCGAATCCTGCGGGTGCGCAAAGCGGTCCAGATCGTGAGTGGAGGCTGTGAAGTTCCGGCGGTTCGTGAGTAGCCGTACCCCGCAGTTGCATATCGGTCATGGTGGGCCTCTTCCGTTTTGGAATCGTTCGGCGGAGCGGCGGTGTGATCGACAGGTCGACGCGGTGTCCTGCGGGCCGTTGTGCTGTGTGGGGGGCGTAATGGTGTTGTGACCTGGTGTGATGGCATGTCCCCGGGTTGTTATCCGGTGTGGGTGGTGGGGCGGGCGTCGCGGGGTGCTGGTTTTGCCCCGATACCAACCCGTTTTGAATAATGGCCGTATGTACCGACTTTCGGTATCGCATTGGTGCGCAAATGGTTTCCATGTTTGCGCACGTCGTCGTTTATCGTGTTTCGGGAACGTCGTGAAATTTGTACCGGATACGCAGGAGCATCTTTTCGGTGTCGAGATGCCCGTCTGATTCCGCCTGTTCGATCATGTCGACGAAGTTCGCTTCCCAGTCGTCCGGAGCATCCGGCGTCGTCAATAACTCTGCCTCGAGACGGTGCAGGTCAACCCACAGATCTCCACGTCGCCACCGGGCCAAGGTCGAGAGCCGTCCCACACGACGAATTCGGCAACTCGCCCCTCGATCGATGATGGCTTCGAGGCCGGCGGGATCGCCGGTCCAGGCGATCCACGCGGTGGGGACCGAATGGTGTGCGTTGATGAACAGCCGCATGGTGGATCTCCCGGTCGGTGTCGCGCCGGTGCATGGCGATAGCTGAGGCTGAAGGCATAGCCGAGGCAGTCTCCACGCGATGAGGTGTACTTCCCTGGCGGGCCTACCCTGTTCGGATCAATAGCGTGGGTGGATGCTACCCGCGGTGTTCGTGAGACCGGTGAGCAGCGTGGCGTAGCCGGCCCGCTCAGTCGCTCCGGTGACGTTCTTGCGGTTCCCGTCCTGCATCGCGGCGCGGGCGTCCTCGGGTGTGTGGACATTGGCGATGAATTCGTCGATGTTGCCCGCAACGACCGGGATGTTGACGTAGTTCACGCCGGCGGGCAGCTTGTCCTGCTTCTGCGTGATCTCGTCGGGTCCGCGCAGATCGTAGGCGGTGGTCAGGCTGAGCCCGGCGAGGGTGGCGAGGTCCGCGTCGTTCGGCACGATCGCGTTGGAGCGGTAGAAGACCCCCTGTTGACCGTCTTGCCGTGTGCCGCCGGGTAGCCGGCGCCGGTACCCGCCACGTCGCGGAAGTTGTCGACGCTCGCCAGTCGGGGTGCGTCCGCACCCGGCGTCGTCTTGCCGTTGCCGCCCGGGCCGGGCAGGAACAGCGGGGCCGACGCCGGAGGAGCGGTGGGCTCGGCCTGGGCGAGTCAGGCGCCGCCGAGTTCCGCGAGCAGTACTCCGCCGGCGAGCAGAAGCATCCCGCAGATGCGGGAATGGTGTCTGGACATGAAGAACCTTCCTAATCTGTGGGTCAGGCCTGTCGGGAGGCGAACGTGTCAGTGGGCGCGTCCATGGCACGGCCACCTTGGCGTTCTCCGCTGAGCGTGATCGGGGTTCGCAATCAGCCTGGGGGACCGGCGATTCCTGCGAATATCCTTCGTGCTTCGTCCTGACCGTCGAGGATGCGGCTGGTCCTCGTTGTGACCCTCCAGCCGTCGCAGGTGCGGGTGAGCTCCCACCGGTTCGCCGTGACTCTGCTGACCTGATATCCGTCGCCGTCGGATCGGCGCAGGATCAGTTGCGTGTGGCAGAGCGCTACCGCGGCGTCCCCGTCCACGGTGATGTGCGCAGGGCTCATGACGTGTCCGCAGCCTTGACGCAGGAAGCCCTGGTGGGGGTCTGTTCGAACCATCGCTTCGATCTGGCCGCGTCCGTCCATGCGGCCGGTGTCGACGTCATAGACGCCGTTGTGGGTCCACAGTCCGGCGACGAGATCGGCAAGTCCGCAGTCGACGGCCGGACCGTAGGAGTGCATCAGCCGCATGATCTCGTTGTGGTCCTCGAGTAGCTGAACTCGTTTCTCCAACAACTGCATTCGGGATTCGATGTCCGGACCTCCGGGCCCGGTCATGTCGCTCATGTTATTCCTTTCCGGATGGCCGACAGGCCATCGCCGGAGGGAGTAAAGGGATGTGGTCAGTCCGGGGGGATCGGGATCGTGCCATCCAGGACGGCCTGCCGGAGCGTCTCGCGCAGCGCCGAGCAGTTCCTGATGCGGACCCCCTGGCGGCCCGGAACGGCGTCGACGCGGAACTGTGCGCAGGAGGTTTCGCAGTCGGCCAGCCACTGCACGGAAGTGTGGTGCCAGCTGAACTTCTCCACCATCACCCGGGTGCTGCAGGTGCTGCATTCCAAGGGTTGCATGACAATTCCTCTCAGGTGGGCTTGCCTGCGGCGGTGCTGCGGGCGAGGTTGTCGGCGACTTCCTGCTTCCAAGTCTCGATCGGTTTGGTGGTGTCGAGCTCGTACTCGAAGCGGTCCACCATCTCGGGCTTGATGTCCGCGACGTCCACGTAGAACTGCTCGTACCAGCGGCGCAGCTGGTAGACGGGGCCGTCCTCGTTGGTGAGCAGGGGGTTGTCGATCCGGGTCTTGTTCTTCCAGATCTCGATGTCCTGCTCGAAACCGACGCCGATGTAGCCGATCATCGCGTCGACCAGTTGGTCGGCGATCGCGGCGGGCACATGTTCGGTCTTCTGGACGGTGATCCCGTACATCAGGACGAATTTGTCGGGGGTGATCGGGTAGTGACAATTGATGAGGATGGAATCGACGTCGAACTTGTCGTACTCGTAGGTCAGTTCGTCGACCATGAACGAGGGCCCGTGGTAGGCGGCGAGGGACCGGTGTGCCAGCAGTTGGGGGACGTCCGGGTCCGTCCATTCGGTGATGTCCTCACGGCCGACGCCGCTTTGCTCCTGGATCGCGACGTGCCCCTCGAAGATGTTCTTGAAATACGTCGGGAAGGAGAAGTGGACGTAGAAGAAGTGCGCCATGTCGACGACGTTGTCGATGATCTCGCGGCAGTTGGTGTCGATGACGATCGACTTCCACACCCACTCGGTCCACTCGGTGCCTGGCGCCCTCATCACCGGGATCGTCACCTCGGCCGGCGGCGGGTTGCCCTCCGGGTCGTGCCAGACGAACAGCAGCTCATCCTGTTCCATGGTCGTCCAGGCGCGAGTGCGCGCCAGCGGCGGAACCCGTCGCGCGTAGGGGATGTCGGTGCACTTGCCGTTGCCGCCCCAACGCCAGTCGTGGAACGGGCACGCGATCGAATCGCCCTTGACGGTGCCCTGACTCAGGTCGCCGCCCATGTGTCGGCAGTAGGCGTCGAGGATCTTGATCTCACCCTTGCTGTCGGCGAACACCACGAGCCGGGTGCCGAACGCCTCGATGGAGTGCGGCGCGCCGTCCCGAAAGTCCACCGCCAGCCCGAGGCAGTGCCACCCCCGGGCGAAGCGAGCAGGCGGTGTGCCCTCGTCGATGTAGCGGACCTCGTCGGTTTCATCGATATTCAGAGCAGTCATGGTGGTTTCCTTCCTTCTGGTCTTTGCTCAGGTCGCGCGCAGCCACTTGCGGCCGCGCCCCGCCTGGCGTCCGGACCGAATGCGCAGAACTTGGCGCCATGAGGCGTCCGCGTTGTGACCTCGGCCACGGGTTCCTGGCCACCCTGTCAGCGCCAGACGGCGGTGCACCACTTCCGCGTCCGCTCAGCGGACGACACGCTGGTCGATCGCGGTGACCTCGCGTGTCGTCACGTGTTGCCTGCACCGACTCGCGTTCGACGGGGCCTCGATCTGCAGCGGGCGAACACGAGGCAGTTCCCGCTCACCGGAAGGGGCTCTGGTGATGCGCCGGTTCCGAAGCTGTGCTGGGAGTGCCTGTCCGTCCCGGACGGCCGGTGGCGCTCCAGGTCGCGACTGCCGCCAGGGGAGGGAGAAGCCGATGTTGCACGGAGAACGCACGGAGAACGTCCCGCCCGCGTCCACCCTCGATCGGCTGTCCCTGGTGCTGGACTGCTTTCGCAGCACGCCGGCTCTGAGCCTCACCGACCTGTCTCGCCGAACGGGGATACCACGGACGAGCACTCGTCGGATGCTCGAGCATTTGGTGCGACTGGGCTGGCTCCGTCGCCGGGGCAGCGAGTTCGAGCTCGGGGACACACTCGTCGAGTTCGGAGCGCTGTCGCTGTACCAGAACAAGTTCGACCGGGTGGTGGCCCCGGTGCTCCGCGAGCTGCATCTTGTTACCGGTCACGTCGTTCATCTCGGTATCCTCGACGGCACCGACGTGGTCTATCTCGAGAAGGTCGGCGGCCAGACGGCCCCCAACCTCCTGACGCGGGTCGGAGACCGCATACCCGCACGGTCGTCGACAATCGGGAAGATCTTGCTCGCAACCGCCCCACAGTCCGATGATGCCTCCGCCGACCTCCGCTCCGAGACCGACAGACTCCGACGTCTGGGAATTGCGTTCGGAACCTGCGCGGCAGGATTCAGTTGCATCGGAGTGCGAGTCGGTTCCCTGGGCGGAGCGCAAGCAGGGCTCTCGGTCAGCGGACCGACGAGCCAAGTGAAGTTCGACCATCGGCATGCCGCACCTGTGCGTATGGCGGCTGCAGCCATCGCACAGTACCTCGACTTCGCGTCAGTGACCCGAAGACCTGCCTGACAGTGCCCGCTGGGCAAGGCCAAGACTATTCGACCCCGCCCAGCTTTCGGGATCTCCACCTGGCCGAGATCCGCTCACCGGACTGCCGGCTTGCTCGCGTATCGACCCCGTTGGCACCGTGTTCTCATGACATCCGACCTCACCGATTCGCGTCGAGTTGATCCCGAAGGAGCAGTGAACGCGCTGTTCGAGCCGCTGCAGGTCCGCTCCCTTGCCCTGCCGAACCGCATCGTCATGTCCCCCATGACGAGGGAGCATTCACCCGGTGGGGTCCCCGGTGCGGACGTGGCCGCCTACTACCGGCGGCGCGCCGAGGGCGGCAGCGGTCTGGTGATCACCGAAGGCGTGGCGATCGACCACCCGACCGCCGTCGACAGTCCGAAAGTGCCACGCCTGCACGGCGAAGCGGCACTTGTGGGCTGGCGCGGCGTGGTCGACGAAGTTCACGAAGCGGGTGGCCGGATCATCCCGCAGCTCTGGCACGTCGGACCACTCTGGGGCGCGATGAGCGACGTGGATCCGAGCCTGAGTTCGATGCGCCCGTCCGGAGTGTGGGGCCGGGCGGGGCGCACCGTCTACCCGGCCGACTACATCGCCCGTGCGAGCGCTCCGACCGCGCCGATGACCGAGCAGGACCTCGAGGATGTCATCGCCGCGTACGTGCGCTCGGCCCGCAACGCGGTCGAGGTCGGATTCGACGGGATCGCCATCCACGCCGCACACGGCTATCTGTTGGATTCGTTTCTGTGGGAGTCGACGAACCAACGCACCGATCAGTGGGGCGGCGACCTGCAGCGGCGCACCCGGTTCCCGGTGGAGGTGATTCGGGCGATCCGGCGGGAAATCGGTCCGGAGCTGCCGATCTTCTTCCGGTTCTCGCAGCACAAGCAGCAGGACTATGGCGCCCGGATCGCGAACACCCCCGCCGAGCTGTCCGTCGTACTGAACGCGCTGATCGACGCGGGAGTGGACGTGCTGGACGCCAGCATTCGCCGTTTCGACCTCCCAGCGTTCGAGGGGAGTGATCTCACACTGGCTGGGTGGGCGAAGAAGCTGACCGGAGCCGTGAGCATGGCCGTGGGCAGCGTCGGCCTGACCAAGCCACTGCGCGACACGGGCACGCCCGAACCCGCCGACCTCGATGGCGTATTCCGGCGGTTGAAAAGCAACGAGTTCGATCTGGTCGCGATCGGGCGACTGCACCTGGCCGATCCGGCCCTGGCTCGCACGCTGCGCCGCGGTGGGCCCATCCCGACCTTCGACCGCGAACGACACGAGGGACAGCTGTACTGACGTGGATTTCTAGGTCAAGATCGATCTGAGTGTCCACGGCTGTACTCGTGCCCATCGAGCCGCACCCCCCGACTGAACCTGCAGCCATTCGGGTTGTTCGGTGTCGAGGGAACCGGTGATGCATTCGTGGACCGGAGATTTCGAGGTTCTGGCCGACAGTGTGGGCGCGGGTGTAGTCGTCGTCGCCGAGACGGATGGGGATCCGGTGGGCGGGGCCGGGGTTGGCGTCTTGTCCAGCCGGTGATGATGGCCGCTAGTCTCGGGGCCGGTTGTCGTGATGCTTGACCCACCGCCCCTGTTGGTGGTCCCAGTAGCGGGTGCGATCGTGTGAGTGACCAGGCGGTGGTGAAGCGGGCGCAGCTGTGCCCGTCGCGGCTTTTCTGTGTGATCCTGTGTGTGCGCCGGGAGAACCACCGCCAGTCGGATGCCCGATGGAGGGGCTGCGGTGGGGCAGCCTGTGCGCGCGCAGAACCACGTCGTGGGTGTGGTGTGCACCCGCGCCGCCACTGATCGAACGCTCCCGCACCTCGTTCACGTCGATGTGCCAGCTGTCGTCGAGTAGCGCCGCCACGTCACCGGGTGTGACCCAATCACCGGGATCGAAGCCGTGCTCCCGCGCCGTATCCGCGTCGCGGATGTCGTGGTGGACGACCAGCAAGATGCTACCCGGTGCGACCGCGGAGACCAGCGCACGTTCGGCGGCACGATGGGCGGTACTGCGCAAGGCGGGGTACTGGGCTGAGACCAGGTCGAAACCACCCGCGGGCACGTCGGCATCGAGCAGTCCGCTCAGCACCCAGGTGATGTCCACGTCTTCCCGGTCGGCGTGGGCCCCGGCCCGGTCGAGGGCGATGCGCGAAACGTCCAGCGCGGTCACGGCCCATCCCTGCCGGGCGAGCCAGAGCGCGTCGGCGCCTTCACCGCAACCGACGTCCAGGGCGCGTCCCGGCGGTGCGCCGGTCATCTCGTCGACAAGTGCACCGTTGGGTTCGCCGCTCCACACGCGATCCTGCTCGCTGTAGCGCGCATCCCATTCGTCCGCCTCACGTGATGTCGTCTTGACCTCGGTGACCTCGCCCGCATCTTCCATACCAACACAGTGCAATAGCACCGACGGTGTCCGCGAGAGTTCTTGCCGTATCGGCAAGCTAGGCAATCGCAAGACGGGCGCCGGCCGGGTCGGCGGGCAGGGACCGGTGCGTGGTGTAGGTGCTGTCTCGGCTCCGCCATCAACGAACTCGCACGCCTCTCACGATCGGGGATGAACCCAGGGCGCACAATCGGTGAATGCCTTTTCGGTTCGTACAGGAGACAGTCCGTTTTCTCGCGGTCTCCGATCCCGGCAGGCTGCGGCTCCGTGCCGCAACCGCCACGACGATCACCGTCGTGCTCGCGATGGTGGTGCTACTACCGGGTTCCGACGTGATCGGCCAGCCACTCACCGTCGCGCTTCTCGGGACGGTTGTCGCGATGCAGTCCTCGGCGGCGGTCAAGGACAGGGATCAGCACAGCAGGGTGATCACGACACTGCTGCTCGTGTTCCCGGCAATCGCAGCGGTGTCGATGTCCGCGGCGCTGTCACAGTTCGGGAAGGTCGCCGATGTGGGTTTCATCGCGGTGCTCTTCGCGGCCGTCTGGGTGCGGCGCTACGGCCCGCGAGGGACGGCTCTCGGGATGGTCGCGTTCATCTGCTACTTCTTCGCGCTCTTCCTTCGGGCCGAGCCTGGGCAGATTCCCATCCTCGCCGTGTCCATCGTCGCCGGCGTCGGTATCTCGCTCCTCGTCCGAACAGTGATCCTGCCGGATCGGCCGGGGCTCGAACTCAAACGGTTGGTTCGGGCGCTGCGGGCCGCGTCGATCGACGTGCTGGAGGTGGCGTCGAACAGGGGTGATCGGAATCTCGATCTACTCCGCAAGAAACTCGATCGGCTCGGAAGCACCGCGCTGATGATCGACGACTGGCTCGACCGCAACGATGCAGCTCAGCTCCTGAGCGTCACGAATGATGATCTGTCCGTTCGTATCTTCGATGCGCAAATCGCTACCGAACAACTCGTCAGCGCGCTGTGGGCGCTCGACCCGAACAAGTCGTGGCCGAATTCGCTGGGGCAGGCGACCACGGCACTGGGATCGTGCCTGCAGAACAATCCGTCGGACGAGCAACTCCGCGCTGCCCGACGCCTCGCCGCCGCGGCCGCAGACAAGTCCGATCCATCGACTCCGGCGGGTATCGCGACCGCCGTCGCGATGCGAGCAGTGCAGGCACACATCGCGATCCATCACATCACCAACAATGCCCTGCGAACAGAATCCGAGCCGAGGAAGAAGCCGGACGAGGACGAAGAAACGGACACCGGATGGAATCCGAGCACCAAAGCCGCGATCCAGGTAGCCGTCGCGACCAGCGCTGCAACGATCCTCGGTGAGCTCATCTCGCCCGACCGCTGGTACTGGGCGGTCCTGACGGCCTTCCTCGTTTTCACCGGAGCATCTACCCGCGGTGAGATTCTCTCGCGCGCAGGCCACCGCGTCGTCGGCACCATCGCGGGAGTTCTTGCAGGAGTATTGCTGTCCGCGTTGGTCGGAAACAACCAGCCATTGCAGCTGCTCCTGCTCGTCGTCTGCGTATTCTTCGCGTTCTACCTCGTGACGGTCGCCTACGCATTGCTCTCCTTCTTCGTCACCGTCATGCTTGCGATGCTCTACGGACTGCTCGGCACATTCAGCATCGAGGTACTCGAACTCCGCATCTACGAAACGGCGGCCGGCGGAATCGTCGGAATAGCGGCGGCGTACTTCATCTTCTCCACCGGAACGAGATCGACGCTGACCTCGAAGATCGACGACTACCTCGATCAGATGACTGCCATCATCGACACCGCTATCGGAGCCGTCGTCCAACCAGGCCACGAGACTGACCTCGTCGCCGACATCCGGAAGCTGGACAACGCGCTGAAGGACCTTGTCACAGCGGGCAAACCCTTGGAAATGGGACCGACGACGCGGACCCGCCGGGGCGCAAAACGGTTGTTGCGGATCATGACGGCCGGCAATCGGTCGTCTCATGCACTCGCCCGAGCAGGGGTAAGCGCCGCCCGCGGCGAACCAGACAGCGAACCGTCGCAGGAGACCGCGAAGGCATTGCGCCAAGCATCCGACGTCACCAAGGCAACCATCGCCGACGTCAAACGCGCACTCGCCGGCGAGCACGTAGAGCCTCCAGAGAAACTCACCGAAACCTCGGCACCCGACGTCATGCTGCAGTCGACCACCACGCCGGGGCCGGTTCGCAGTGCCGTCCGCTCGCTCAGCACCCTCAACCGCACGATGGGGGAGGCATTGACGCATGTCTGATGGCTCGTACGTACTCCCGAGCGAAGCACAAAGCAAGCCAGTCGAAGCGGGAAGCCTGCCGAAGTCCCCGGCGCTGACCCGCAACGGTGGGCGGTCTTCGCGAGGAGGCGGGGAGCTCGATTACCCATAACTCGGCCAAATCCTCAGGCGCACATGTGTGGACGAGGTTGACATCACCGACCCGCAGTCGATCGACCGGCCGTTGCGTGTCGCGGTCACCAATCCCGCGGTGCTGGTCGAGTTCGGGTTCTCCGGCAGCCGGTATCGATGAGGGCATTCGTTCACCCAGCGGACGTCAGCACTCCGATGATTGCAATCGCGATCGCCGAGGCGGCGCCACAGATTGTCCAGGCCTGCACAGCGGTCCGGCGCCAGCGGGGATCGCGGATCCGGGTGGTCGGCGCGGGGGCAGCGCCTCCGCCACCGACACGTGACGGTTCGGGTTCACGTACGTGACGGTGCGACATCGCATCCGCAGCGAGCGCTGCGCCGAGAGAGGCGACCACCACGGTCAACGTGACGGCGATGACCACAACAGTCCAGGGCATATGTGCACCGTGCCTTTACGATTCCTGGGATGCCGACGGCATGCGTCGACGTCGGTGTGGGCGTGCGTCATGGCGAAGGCCGGAGCATCACAGCTGCCGCGATGAGGCCGGCGAATGTCGCGGCGACGATCGCCGCGGTGGCGCGCAGGGAGCTGGTGACCATCCAGGCGGGCATGGCGACGGATAATGCGGCACCGGCACCGATGACTGGCTGTGAGAGGCGTTCTGCACCGCCGGGAATGTGCTGCTTCATGGGTAGCGAGGGATGCATTCCATGCTCCTTTCGCAAAGGGATGGACGCAGGCGGTGGTGATATCGAGTCCGATCGGCAGGGCCGCCTGGGTGGTTTGTCTGTCTCCTCCGGTAACGATTAAGAGTGATTTGGATCACAATTGAGTTGCAGGGCTCGTTTGTACCGCATTCCTGTCGGGAGCGCCACTAGGCAACCGTCCATGTTCGGGAATCCCCGGCAGCGTCCGGTGCGATTCGCGGTAACCCGCTGGGTGCTGTAATCCGCTCGGGGGATCGAACAACGACGTGAATCGCCGACGTTGCGAGACAACGGGACTTAATACTGCAACGGCACTTGCTTGACAGGTAGACGATACTGATTGTGTGGTCCTCGATCTGGTTGCTGCCGAGTTGGAAGCGTTGCATGAGCGGATCTCCGGTCGGTTCGCCCGGTCGGAGCCGCGGTCCCGAGTCCGTGAATATGTGACGGGTTTGGTTGCAGGTCTGGAACGCAAGAACGGGTGGACCCTCGCCGAGCGCGCCGGCGAGATCAGCCCGGACGGGATGCAACGGTTGCTGCGGCGCGCGGACTGGGACGTCGACGGCGTCCGCGACGACGTCCGTGACTACGTGGTCGAACGCCTCGGCGATCCGGCCGGTGTACTGATCGTCGACGACACCGGATTCCTCAAGAAAGGCACCCGCTCGGCCGGGGTGCAACGCCAGTACTCGGGCACCGCCGGACGGGTGGAAAACTGCCAGATCGGCGTCTTCCTCGCCTACGCCAGCGGCGCCGGCCACGCCTTGATCGACCGGGAGCTGTACTTGCCCGAATCCTGGACCTCCGACCGCGACCGGTGCCGCGCCGCCGGCATCACTGACGACATCGAGTTCGCGACCAAACCGAGACTGGCACAACACATGATCGAACGCGCCCTCGACGCACAGGTCCCGTTCTCCTGGGTCACCGCGGACGAGGCCTACGGGCAGGTGAAGTACCTGCGGGTCTGGCTCGAGGAACGCGATATTTCCTACGTCCTGGCCACGCGCTGCAACGACGACGTGTTCACCCCGCACGGTCGCGCCGGTCGCGCCGACGAGATGATCGCCGCGGTCCCGGCGAAGCAGTGGCGCCGGATCTCCGTCGGCGACGGCGCGCACGGCCGGCGCGAATACTCCTGGGTGCGGATCCCGATCCGGATCGCCTGGGCACCCGGGCGCGGGCACTGGCTGCTCGCCCGCCGATCCCTCTCCGATCCGACCGAGATCGCGTACTACATCTGCGCCGGACCCCGCCGCACCACGCTCACCGAACTCGCC
>NZ_JBLWIT010000075.1:0-65076 GCF_048381435.1 Rhodococcus mengyinensis
ACGGCCAGAATGGGCCGTACCGCACCAAGGAGAACATGATGGCCAAGTACCTGCTGCTCAAGCACTACCGTGGCGCGCCGGCATCGGTCAACGACGTGCCCATGGACAAGTGGACACCGGAGGAGATCTCCGCCCACGTGCAGTACATGAACGACTTCGCCGCTCGGCTCGAAAGCACCGGCGAGTTCGTCGACAGTCAGGCACTCTCCCCGGAGGGCACGTTCGTCCGCTACGACGGCGAGGGGCGACCGCCAGTGACCGACGGCCCGTTCGCGGAGACCAAGGACCTGATCGCCGGCTGGATGGTGATCGACGTCGAGACCCACGAGCGGGCACTCGAACTGGCCGGCGAGCTGTCCGCGGCCCCGGGTGCGGACGGGAAACCGATCCACGAATGGCTCGAGGTGCGTCCGTTCCTGGCCGCGCACCCGACCGTCACGGAGTGACGCACGGTGGACGACGCCCTTCTGCGGACCCTCACCCCCACCGTGATCGGCGTCCTCGTTCGTCGCGGAGCAGACTTCGCGGCGGCCGAGGACGCCGTGCAGGACGCTCTGATCGAGGCCGTGCGTGCGTGGCCGGACGACCCACCGCGCGACCCCAAGGGCTGGCTGGTCACCGTGGCCTGGCGCAAGTTTCTCGACGCCACGCGCGCGGATTCCTCGCGGCGGCACCGCGAGGAACGTGTCGACGCCGAGCCCTCCCCCGGCCCGGGCGAGGCGGTGGACGACACACTCCAGCTGTACTTCCTGTGCGCGCACCCGTCGCTGACACCCGCTTCGGCCGTCGCGCTGACGCTGCGCGCGGTCAGCGGCCTGACCACGCGTCAGATCGCGCAGGCCTACCTCGTGCCCGAGTCGACGATGGCCCAGCGGATCAGCAGGGCCAAGCGGACCGTCTCGGACGTGCGGTTCAACCAGCCCGGTGACGTCGCGACGGTGTTGCGCGTGCTCTACCTGGTCTACAACGAGGGCTATGGCGGCAGTATCGATCTCGCCGCCGAGGCTATCCGGCTTACTCGCCAGCTGGCGGCCAAGACCAACCACGAGGAGGTCGCGGGCCTGCTCGCGCTCATGCTGCTCCACCACGCACGGCGCCCGGCGCGGACCCGCACCGACGGCAGCCTCGTGCCTCTTGCCGAGCAGGACCGCAGTCTGTGGGACACCCGCCTGATCGCCGAGGGCGTCGTCGTACTCCAGTCGGCCCTCGCCCGCGACCGACTGGGCGAGTTCCAGGCCCAAGCCGCCATTGCTGCGCTCCACGCCGACGCCCGAACGTCCGCGGAGACCGACTGGGTGCAGATCGTCGAGTGGTACGACGAACTGGTGCGCCTCACCGACAGCCCGGTGGCCCGCCTCAACCGGGCCGTCGCCGTCGGCGAGGCAGATGGCCCGAGGGCGGGCCTGGCCGCCCTGTCGGGGCTCGACCCCGCTCTGCCCCGGCACTCCGCGGCCGCGGCGTACCTACACGAGCGCGACGGGGACCCGGCCACCGCAGCACGGCTCTACGCCGAAGCAGCCCGGTCGGCGCCCAACCTCCCCGAACGGGACCACCTCACGCGACAGGCCGCTCGGCTCAACGCACACCTGCGTAGTTGAGCAGCGACCACACCGTCTCGTATGCGCTGGTTATGTGGTGATCGGCTGTGGAAAGGGAGCGTGATGGTTGTGGTGACGACGGTTGCTGCGGGCCTTGGTGACCCCGCGAATTCGTTAAAACAGGGTGTTCCGTCACGGTCCGAGTCAACCACCGGCGACGGAAGAAGATGAAGGGCGCTGACGGTGGGTGCGCGATTCCTGTTCGCTGCCGACCGCTACTCGGCTGAACGCCAGGGCGAGTCGCTCCACTCCCCCTGGCATTCAGCCGGCCCCGGCAGCGCCCTCTCCCCTACTCCGGCGTCGGCCTGAGGCCCGTTGCGTCCAAGCCCTTCGAACAAGTTGTGAGCTAGTCGAGAGGTGCAGACAAGGGTCCCACTACCCCGACGCCGCGGGGTGACCACCAAAATTCGGGTAATCGACGCGTTCCGTCCGAGTCAGAGTCATACCGTCGAATTTTTTGGGGACTTGATGCGGCGATTTCCGACGAGCCTGCAGGAGTCGCAGATGGTGGGAATGCCACGAGCTGGTCACGCGTCCCCCCCACCCCAGGCACGGCCCTGCCGCCGAGTTCGCCACTCCCCCGCTGAACGCAAAATACACGCGTCAGAACCAGCCTTTACGCTTCGCCCAGACGAGCAGTGCCCCGGACATCGCGAGCATCACGAGCAGGATCGCGGCAACCGAGAGCCATTGCGTCCGTTCGTTCACGATCACATTCATGCCGATGATCGAGGACAGAGCAGTAATCGGCAGCGTGACGGCCGCGATGACGGCGAGTCGCTCGGCAGCGATGGTCATTTTGGTGTTCGTGCGCGCCTGGTAGAACTCGATCGTGCCCTGGAGGTAGTCCTTCTGGCCCTTGGCCATCACGGTCAGATGCTGGAACTGGTCGACCGCGTCGAGCAGGAGATCCTGCCCCTTGCCGGCGCCGAACGCCTCGATGGTGACCATGCGGCCGTAGACCTCTCGGCTCAACGCGGCCATGGTGCCGACCGTGAGCAGACCGTGTCGGACTCGGAACATCTCGTCGAGAAAGGTTTCCGGATTGCCGAGGTGCCCGCCGGTGACCTGTTGCTCGAGCTTCCACACGTCCTTGGTCAGCTCGGCGGTGTACGCCCGCATCCGAGCCGTCAACGCGGCGAGCAACGCGAACGACAACTCGAACGCGGTGCCCGGCTGCAACTTCCCCGACTCCAGCCGGCCCAGCACCGCATTCGCCTCGACCATTGCGGTCGAGGGATCGATCGCCGGATTCACCGGACCGTGCACGGTGACCAGGTACCGGCCGCCGATGAACTGGTCCAGTTCGACGTAGTGCACGTGTCCGTGCGCTCCCGACTGCGGCGCGTGCAGAACCACGAAGAAGTGGTCCTCGTACCTGTGCACCTTCGGGACCTGATTGCGGTTCATCGAATCCCGCACGGCGAGAGGATGGAAGCCGAAAATCGTGGTCAAAGCGTCGTTCGCCTGGTCGTCCCAGGTCGGGACATCCACCCAGACCAATCCGTCGGGGCGGTCGAGCAACGCCCTCAGTTCCGTCACCGCACACGAACGCACACCGTCACGGGAGATGAAGCGGACGTCCATATCGGCCTCCTCGCCACGACGGACAGACCATCTCCTCTGTCATAGCACCCGCACGGCGGATGCGAGGACAGAGGAGACTGAGGGCGTGGCTGACGACAAAATTGCGCTGGTTGTGGTGGATGCTGCGAACGTCGTCGGCTCGCGACCCGACGGTTGGTGGCGTGATCGTGCCGGTGCGGCCCGACGATTGCTCGCCAAGCTCGGCACCCTCGAACAGCGCCTGGACCAGCCCGCCGAGGTGGTGGTCGTCCTCGAGGGCGCGGCGAAGGCCGCGGTCACCGGTGAGACCAACCCGGAATTCGAGGGCCTGCACGTGGTATCGGCGGTCGGTTCGGGCGACGACGCGATCGTCGACGTGGTGGCCGCAGCCGCCGAGGAGGACGGCGACCGGCCGATCACCGTCGTCACCGCAGACCGAGAACTCCGCGACCGAGTCGAGGCACTCGGGGCCAGAACAATCGGTCCGCGCTGGCTCCTGGACCACATCGACTCCTGACGGTCTTACCACTCAGCGGCGGTGCGGCGACCGCTTTCCGTCGGGGGTGACCACGAGGTCGAGGATGCGGCCACGGACCTTCCTCCGCACCAACCCCCACCGCCCGTGATCGGCCAGGGCGGCACGAGCCGCGTTGTATCCACACATACCGTGGACACCGCCGCCCGGATGGGTGGCCGAGCTGGCCAGATACAGCCGGTCGATGGACGTGTAGGGCCCGGACGAACCCGGGGTCGGGCGGAAGACGAGCTGCTGGTACAGCTGGGCGGTGCCGCCGTTGACGGCGCCGCCGTGCAGGTTCGCGTTGCTCGCCTCGAGGTCGCCCGGACGCTGCACATTGCGACCCACCACGCGCTCGGCAAATCCCGGCGCGTGCGATTCGAGCATCGCGTCCACTCGGTGCCCCAGCAACTCGGCCGATTCGTCGTCCGTGATTCCCCGCGGCAGATGCGTGTAGGCCCAGGCGCTTTCGGTTCCCTCGGGCGAGCGGCTGGGATCGGACGTCGTCATCTGACCGAACAGCAGGAACGGGTGGGTCGGGATCACCCCTGTGGTCAGGTCGGCCATCCACCGGACCAGTCCGTTGTCGTCGGCACCCAGATGCACGGTTCCGGCGGATTCGAGGCTCCGCGACCGCCACGGAATCTTGCGGTCCAGAGCGTAGTTCACCTTGACGACGGGGGTATCCCATTCGAACTTCTCGAGGTCTGCACGGACGCCCGCAGGGACAGCGGAGGAATCCAGCAGCCGTCCGTAGAGTGCGGGCGCGGAGACATCGGCGAGCACCGCGCGCCTGACCAGATAGCGGTCGCCGCCCGCGGTCCGAACCTCTGTCGCCACTCCCCCGGTTGCCTCGATCGACGTCACCTCCTCGCCGCACCGAATTTCCGCGCCGTTCCGTCTCGCTCGTTCCGCCATCGCGGCGGAGAGGGCGCCGGCCCCACCGACCGGGACGACGTACCCGTCGTCCTGCGCGAGCATGGTCAGGAGATATCCCATGACTCCGCTCCCCGGTGCGTCGACCGGGGTGTCGGCGTGCATTGCGTTGCCCAGCAACAACACCCGGGCCGATTCTCCGTCGAACAGCTCGTGCGTCATCCGGCGTGCGGGCAGCATGAGGAAACGCAGGAGCCGGAGAGCTTCCGCGGTGCCGAGCTGCGACAACAGTCGCCGTGGTCCCCGTACAGGCGGAAACGGGCTGAACAGGGTGTCGAGGAACGGTTCCTTCACGTCCTTCCACTGCTCGAAGAGGCGGAGCCACGCCTGTCCGTCCCCCGGTTGCCTGCGCTCGAGGTCGGCCGCGGTGTCTGCCGGATCCCCGTGGATCAGCGGGGCGTCGTCGTCGTGCGGGTGCCTGGGGTGCCCGACCGCGGCGGGCGCCTGGCTCCATCGCAGACCGACACCTTCGAGGTCGAGGTGCCGGATCGCCGGTGAGACCGCTGCCAGGGGATAGAACGCACTGAACAGGTCGGTGCGGAAACCCGGGAAGAGTTCGGCCGACCTGACGGCGCCACCCGGCTCGGGTTGTTGTTCGAGGAGGACGACGTCCCAGCCGGCCTCCGCCAGGGTGGCCGTTGCGGCGAGACCGTTGGGTCCGGCCCCGATGACGACAGCGTCGACAGTCCGCACTGTCACGGCGTCAGGGTTTCGTGTTTCGCTCGGCGAGGAACGAGAGCCGGCGTAGACACTCCAGATTTCGCGGGAGGACCGCGAGGTCTTGCGCCGTCTGCGGAACCCACTTCAACGGAACGGAGGCTGCGGCCTCGGACATCCGGAGGTGGCAGCCGGATCCACGCGGCTCGAGTCGCAGTCGCACGACAGCTTTCGTAGGCGTCACCTGGGCGAGCAGCCGAAGTTCACGGTCCTCTTCGGCGAAGAGGACCTCGGTGGAGTCGTCGATCAACGCGGGCCAGGCGCCGACGGAATGGTGCAGACGGCTCCCGACGGCGGGCCATTCGGCGGAGACGGCACGCATGCGTGACGCTCCGACCACCCAGGACGGGTACAGCCACCCGTTGGCGAGAACGGACCACACGTCCGAAGCCGACGCCGACGTGTCGTGTTGTGCCTCGATGACGACCACTCCCTCGAATGAGTACTTGACGGACTCTCCGCGCTTACCCACGTTCATCGCATCGAAAACTGTGGTTTGCTCGAGCCTATGTCTGCGGAATCCGCGTCCACCACCCGAGCAGCGCTGTTCGACGTCGACGGCACCCTGGTCGACTCCAATTACCTGCACGTCCGAGCGTGGCAGCGGGCGTTCCGGGAGGTCGGGCACGATGTGGACGCGTGGCGGGTGCATCGTGCGATCGGACTGGATTCTTCGCTACTCCTGCAATCGCTTCTCGGTGACGATGCGGACGAGCTCGGGGACCGCGCGAAGGATCTCCACACGACGTATTACCTCGGCGCGCGGGACAGCATGCGGCCGCTGTCCGGGGCACGGGAACTGATCCGGGAATTGCACGGGCGCGGTGTGCAGGTCGTCCTTGCCACTTCCGCCCCGGAGGAGGAGCTGGATGTGCTGCGGGAGATCTTGTCGGTCGACTCGTACATCGCTCACACCACGTCGTCCGAGGACGTCGATCATGCCAAGCCGGATCCTGGGGTGGTCCGTGCGGCGATGGACCGAGCGTCCTCGTCGCCCGACACTGCGGTGATGGTGGGCGACGCTGTGTGGGACGGCAAGGCGGCGTCCCGGGCCGGTGTCACGTTCGTCGGTCTCCTCAGCGGGGGTATTTCCCGCGCCGAGTTGACGGAGGCCGGCGCGGCGGCGGTGTTCGAGGACGCACAGGACCTACTGGACAACCTCGAGTCCAGTCCGCTGGCGAAGCTGCTGGTGTCCTAGGCTCCGCGCGACGACCACGCCTGCGCGATCTCGGGATACGCGTCGGCGATCTCGTCGACACGCTCGTCGGTCGCGGTGTCTATCTCGGCTCGGTGGCGCTGCGCTGTGACCAACGGACCCTCCGATCCCCCGGATTCGGAACCACCGGCAGGCGCGTCCGCCTCCCATTCGTGGATCACCTCGTCGAGGCGCAGTGCGACGAATTGCTTCTTGCTCTCAGCCATCATCTGTTCCTTTCGTTGCGTTCGCAGGCGGCGTGCTTTCAGTGCTGCGCTCCTACGCCCTCCCCGGCCGCGAACCGCGATTCTGAATCGGTGACCAGTCCGATCGCCACAAGTGGGCGGGGGAAGAGCAGATCGGTGAGGTAGGCGAGAGCGACCGCCCAGCGATTGGCCGCGTTCGGCATGGCGTACAGGTGGTAGGCGCGCGTGACCACCTTCGCGAGGAACCCCGACAGCTGGATGCCGAGAGGATTCGCGACGGCGAACCCCGGGCCGAGATCCACGACGAGACCCATGTCGCGGTGGCTGTACGGTTTCGGGTCGCCGACGCCCAGGCTGGCCGCGACGTTGCTGGCCAGGGCCTGCCCTTGCCGGACGGCGTGCTGGGCGGTGGGTGGGGTGATCGACCCGCTGTTCTTCGGATCGGGAACAGCTGCGGCGTCGCCGCCCGCGAACACGTCGGGATGCCCGTCCACCGAGAGGTCGGGGCGCACCGTCAACCTTCCCTTCTCGGTGGGTAATCCGAGCGTGTCGATGAGGGGGCTGGCGGTCACTCCCGTCACCCAGGCGACGGTGCGGGTGGGGATCACGGTGCCGTCGTCGAGCGTGACGTGTTCGGGTCCGAGTTCCGTGAGGGTGGTTTCCAGTCGTACGTCGATGCCGCGGGAGCGCAGCACATCCAGTACCTTGCCGCCCAGCTTCTCCCCCACCTCCGGCATCACCTTGTCGGCGGCGTCGAGCAGCAGGAACCGGATCTTCGCGGGGTCGAGGTTTCGCCGCGCGGCCGCTTCGTCGGCGAGGGCGCGCAGTTGGGCGGTGAGTTCCGTGCCCGCGTAGGAGGCACCCACTACGACGACCGTCCGGCGGGCGTCGGCGACCGAAGGATCGGTGTCCCGCTCGGCGAGTTCGATCTGGGTGAGGAGCTGGTCGCGGAAGTACAGCGCCTCGGCCGGCGTCTTGAGTCCCCTGGCGTGCTCGGCGAGACCGGGAATGTCGAACAGGCGCGTCACCGACCCGGGGGTGAGCACCACCCGGTCCCAGGCCACGTCCTCGACGCCCTGCTCACAGTCGGTCACGTGCACGGTGCGGGCCTCGAAGTCGACGGAATCGACGTTGCCCTTCACCAGTTCGACGTTCGGCAGCGCCTCGGACAGCGGAACGGTGACGAACCGTGCGTCCAGGATTCCGCCCGCCACCTCGGGCAGGAGCGGTGTGTAGAGCATGTAGTCGTGCGCCGAGATCATGGTGATGCGGCTATCGGTCCCCCGGAGGCGCCGCGTGAGAGCGCGTGCGCATTCGAATCCGGCGAAGCCGCTTCCCACCACGACGATGCGAGTTGGCTCTCCAGCTGATTCGTGGGTCATACAGAACACTGTCCCCAACCTGGCGTCGAACCAAACAATCTCCGGCGGCGCGGCATCGCGGTGTGAGGACGGCGATTCCGGGTACTCGCCGTACGAGAGTGATCGACGTGATCGAATGTGAAGGGCGGGAACATGAGTGCTGTGTCGAAGGCAATGTACAAACCGTTGGCGCTGGCCGCGAGTGTCGCCGGCGGAATCGCGGCCAGTGCGGCCTTCGGTCAGGTGTGGAAGCGCGTCGCCGGCGAATCCGAGGCTCCCGACCCCAAGGATCTCACACGCAGCACCCGCGAGGTGCTGATCGCGGCGGCCGTGCAGGGCACCGTATTCGGCCTGGTCAAGGCGGCGGTAGACCGTGCAGGCGCGCAGGGATACCGGAAGCTCGCCCACGCCGACCCCCGGTAGATCGAGGCAGTTGTCACGGAACACCCCTAGGCTGAGCCGATGCGTACTCGTTTCGCGGAAAACCTCGACAGCCTGTCCGGCGATCTCGCCTCCATGTGCCGGCTGTCCGTTACCGCGATGTCGGAGGCGAGCGACGCACTGCTGCAGGCAGACCTCGAGCTCGCCGAGCACGTCATCGATGTGAGCGGCGAACTCGACGATGCCGCGGCGCACTGGGAGAAGCGGGCCTTCGCACTGCTGGCGCTGCAGGCGCCGGTCGCGCACGACCTCCGGTTCATGGTCGGCGGCCTCCACATCTCCGCGGATCTGCACCGCATGGGCGGACTCGCGGTGCACATCGCGAAGATCGCCCGCCGACGGCATCCCGACCACGTCGTTCCTGACGAGGTCCTGGACGTGTTCACCGAGATGGGCGCCGTCGCCGTCGCGCAGGCGAAGGAGACGGAGCAGGTTCTGCAACACCGCGATCCCGAACGCGCACGCGAATTGCTGACGGCGGACGAGGCGATGGACGAACTCCATCGGAGCCTGTTCACGATCACCCAGGCCGAGGACTGGCCGCACGGTGTCCAGTCGGCCGTCGACATCACCCTGCTCGGCCGCTTCTACGAGCGGTTCTGCGACCACACGGTCGAGATCGGCAGGCGCGTCATCTTCCTCGAGACGGGCAGCCTGCCCGAACAGTGAGCGCGGCGCCCGGTCAGCTCAACCCTTCCGCCGCGGCCACCGAGGGCACCGGACCTCGGGTGTAGACGTCGAGGTGGAAGTCCGCGTCCTGGTACGCCCCGGCACGGTGGAGGCCGTCCGTCGCGGCGACCGTCTCGTGCACCGCGCGGCCGGTCTGCGGGTACTCGGGTACCGGATGCTGCCAGTGGACCGCCACGAGAGTGCCACCGACTTCCAGGGCGTCGACGGCACGTCCCAGCGTGGTGGCGAGGTCGGCGGGCGTCAGGTAGTACAGCACCTCACTGAGCACGACGAGGTCGAAGGCGCCGGGCGGCCACGGGTCGAGCAGCGATGCGAGGCCGAGTTCCACCCGGTCGGCCACTCCTTCGCGCCGCAGACGGTCCCGTGCGCTCTCCAGGGCGCGCGGAACCACGTCCGTTGCGACGACCCGGTCGCAGCGCCGCGCCAGGTGCGCCGTGAGCACGCCGATAGAGCACCCCGGTTCGAACGCCCGCCGATAGTGCGGACGGGGCAGGGCCGCGAGAGTGAGCGCGTACTTGCGGCGCTCGTACCACCGTTCGTCGAAGCCCCACGGGTCCGCCGAGTCCGCGTACATCGTCTCGAAGTAGCCGGGATCCATCGCGCTCACCACAGCACCCATTCCGTTGTCCGCATCAGTCTCGCGAGCACCCACGGCGGGAGGATCGCGGCGTCCCGCGGGTCCTCGGACAGCGGGAGGATCTGGGTCCGGAATTCGTCGACGGCACGGCGTTTGCGTGCCAGGATCTCGGCGGCCGGGGTCAGGACGCGTATCCGGTTCCAGGGCACCGCCGGATCGGCAGGCCGGGCCCAGTGCCACATCCAGACCGGATACTCGATCAGTCGGTGCCCGGTGATCGAACAAGCTGCTGCCGCAGCTCGCCCAGTGGCTTCGTGATCGGGGTGGCCGTCCCCTCGCCAGGTCGCGAGCACCCACACCCTCTCCCCTTCACCGGAGGTCGCGGTGAGCACGTCCACGAGGCCGGTGGTGAGTGCGTGCTCGTGTGCGCTCACCCCGCCGTCCGGTATTCCGAGTCGCAGTGGTTCCCCGACACCCAACAGTGCTGTCGCCTGGTTCGATTCGGCGATCCGGGCGGCGGCCAGGGCGTCGGGCGACAGCGTCGGCGAGTCCGGGTGGGACGCCGCACCGTCCGTCACCGCCACCACCACGACGGGTATGCCCGCGGCCGCGGCGGCGGCCATCAGCGCGCCCACGCCGAGTACCTCGTCGTCGGGATGTGGTGCGACGACGACCAACCGGTCGCATTCCGCGAGTGGTACCGGCAAGAAGCGGGTGGACGCCAGCCACGGCTGCCATTCGTCCTCCGGTGTGCCGCGCGCGGCCACGGGAATCTCCCGGAACCTGGTGCCGTTGTCCACTGTCAGTCCTCCCCCGCGACGAGTGCGCCGAGTGTCGCGAGATCGCGTTCGGCGTGGGATTGCCGGATGTAGACGAGGAGGTCCGCGACGTTGCGGGCATGGTCGGCGTCGGTCGCGAGCGGCGCGGCGCCCAGCGCTCGGCCGACGCGGTCGATCACCTCGCTCGCGGTCCGTTCGATCAGCGCCCGCATCCGGAACGCGCGCACCTGGGCGGATTTCCGGTCGAGGGGGCTCGCGTCCACCTCCCCGGCCGCCGATTCGAGTGCCCATCGTGCCGCGCTGACGGCGACGTCGATCGCGCCGAGGTGCGCGAGCTGGTGACTGTCCGCGCGGCCACTCCGGGCCCGCACCCGCAGCGGTTCCGCGACGGCGAGTGCGCCCCCGAACCAGCACGCCGCCACCCCGATGCCGCCGTGCCAGAACCCGGGACGATCCAGGTACTCGTCGGGCGCGCCCACCGGTCGCGCGGGAACACCGTCGAACGTCACCGACTCGGTGTCGGTCGCCGCCATGCCCGGATTCCGCCAGCCTCCGCGTCCCGCCGTGACCCCCGGTTCCCGCAGATCGACGGCGAACAGGCGGGGTTGCCCGTCGACTCGTGCCGTGACCAGGGCATGCGTGCACATCGACGCCCCGGAGCACCATGCCTTCGTCCCCCGCAGGCGCCACCCGGTGACGTCGCGGGACGCGTGCAGGACGGGGTGTGGTGGCTCGCTGGCCCACACGCCCCAGAATTCGTTCCGGCCGGAGCGGGTGCCGTCGACTTCGGCGAGGATCGCGTCCGCGTCGGCGTGTGCCTCGAGGAGCCGGCCGACCGAGAGGTCGTGGCGGCACCATTGCGTCAGCCGTGCCCACCGGGCTGCGGTCGAGCCTCCGCCGGGCAGCGGCAGTTCCGCGTCCCCCGCACCGATGATCGCCCGCACTGCGGCGTCGGTGGGGCTGCTGCCGTGGGTGACGTCGGCGCTCATCGGTCCTGCAGTCCTTCGAGGTACGTGGCGAAACCCTGCGGCGCGCGGGCGTCGACTCGCGCAGATGTCTCCACCGGGGCATCGATACTCCACACCACGTTCGCTCCCCGCTCGACCATCCGCTGCACCAGATCCACGTCCTCGTGCGCGGGCAGTGCGGCAAACCCTCCCGCCGCCCGATACAGGTCCGCGGAGAATCCGAGGGACGCGCCGTGCACGTGCCCGTGGGCGGCGCCGGACCGGTAGGCGCTGCCGTACCGCGACCGGACGTGGTCGGGCCACCCCGACCAGTCGGTGACCGCCACCGTGCCCGCCACCAACTGCGCCCCACGACTCGCGTGTTGCAGGTGGGACGACAGCCAGTGCGCGGGGACGCGCGAGTCGGCGTCCGTCGTGGCGAACCACTCGTGCGGGCGCGGGGCGACCGACTCGAAACCCGCACGCCGGGCCGCTCCGACGTTCCGCGCACCCAGGACCACGACGTCGACACCCGCCCTGCGGACGACGGCTTCACTGCCGTCGGTGCACCCGTCGAGCACCACCACTGTCGTGACCGGCACGGACACCGCCTGCGCGGCGGTATGCAGGCCCTCCAGGCAGCGCGGCAGCAACGCTTCCTCGTCGTGGGCGGGCACGACCACCGTGATGTGCTCGACGCGCATGACGTCCCTTCCTGATCACTCACTGTTTCCGGGTTCAGCAAGTACCCAGTCCGTCGTCAGGGGAACCACAGCCGTGGCACCGCCGAGACTGATTCGGGATCCGTCACCGCGGGTAACCTCCCGCCATGAATGTCGCGGACAGCCCCCGCTACCGGAAGATCACCCTCACCGTGGACGGTGAGGAACGGACACTCGAAGTCGACACCCGCACGACGCTGCTCGACGCGCTTCGCGATCACCTCGGGGTGACCGCGCCCAAGAAGGGCTGCGACCACGGCCAGTGCGGCTCGTGCACCGTCCTCCTCGACGGCAGACGGGTCACGCCCTGCCTCACGTTCGCCGTCGCCCACGACGGGGACCGCGTCGTCACCGCGCACGGACTGGCCGACGGAGAGGTGCTGCATTCCGTTCAGCAGGCGTTCGTCGAGCAGGACGGACTGCAGTGTGGTTATTGCACGCCCGGTCAGATCTGTTCGGCGATCGGGATGTTCGACGAGTTCCTGGCCCTGCACCCGAGCGCCGTCACCGAGAACCTGACCGCTCCGCCCGAACTCACCGACGACGAGATACGGGAGCGGATGAACGGAAACCTCTGCCGGTGCGGCGCGTACCCGAACATCCTCGCGGCGATCAGGCAGGCGGCGGAGGCGTGATTCCCTTCGATTACGAACGGGCCACCGACGTCGACAGTGCCGTCGCCACGGTCACGGGTGACCCGCGGGCGTCGTTCCTCGCCGGCGGCACCAACCTCGTCGACCACATGAAGCTCGGGGTGGCGCACCCGCATCTCCTCGTCGATGTGAGCCGTCTTCCCCTCGACGACGTCGCCGAACTCCCGGACGGCGGGCTCCGTATCGGGGCGGCCGTCCGCAACAGCGATCTCGCCGCGCACGACGTCGTCCGCGCCCGGTACCCGATGCTGTCGCGCGCACTCCTCTCCGGTGCGTCGGGCCAGCTGCGCAACGTCGCGACCACGGCGGGAAATCTGCTTCAGCGGACTCGCTGCGTGTACTTCCAGGACGTCACCACGCCCTGCAACAAGCGGGAGCCCGGCACCGGGTGTTCCGCGATCGGCGGTTACGTCCGCTACCACGCCATTCTCGGCGCGTCGGAGCACTGCGTCGCGGTGCACCCGTCCGACATGGCCGTCGCGATGACGGCGCTCGACGGTGTCGTGGTGGTGCGCAGTGCCGACGGTGACCGGCGAATCCCGCTGAGCGAGTTCTACCGGCTTCCCGGGGACCGGCCCGACCGCGACACGGTCCTCGCGCACGGTGATCTCGTGACGGCCGTGGAGCTGCCCCCGCCGCCTGCCGGGAACCGGTCCGCGTACCGGAAGGTGCGTGACCGTGCCTCGTTCGCGTTCGCGGTGGTGTCGGTGGCCGCCGAGCTGACGATCGGGGACACGTCGATCACGTCGGCGCGGGTCGCGCTCGGCGGGGTCGCGCACCGACCCTGGCGTGCCACGCTCGCCGAGGAGGTCCTCGTCGGGTCGCCGCCCACGGAGGCCACGTACGCCGAGGCCGCCGCAGCGGAACTCGCCGCGGCACAACCGCTTCCGGGAAACGAATTCAAGGTCGCGCTGACCCGCCGGGTGCTCGCGTCGGTACTTCGTTCACTCGCCGAGGAGGCGCGCCGATGACCCTCGTCGATCCGAAGGTGATCGGGACCTCCGCCGAACGGCTGGACGCCCACGACAAGGTGACCGGCACGGCGTTGTACGCGTTCGAGTACCCGGTGGAGGAGCCGACGTATCTGCATCCGATCCTGTCGACGATCGGACGCGGCCGGGTCACGGCGATGCACACGGCCGACGCGGAAGCCCTGGACGGGGTGCTCGCGGTCCTGACGGTGTTCGATGCGCCTCGCCTCGCAGACACCTCGGACGGGGAACTCGCGATCCTGCAGGACCCCGACGTCCACTTCCGCGGCCAATTCGTGGGTGCGGTGGTCGCGGAGACACCGGAGGTCGCCCGGCACGGCGCGAGCATCGTGCGTGTCGACTACGACGTGGAATCCCACGACACCGACTTCCATTCCGGCCGGGACGACCTGTACGCCCCCGAAGACGTGAACGCGGGGTTCCCGACCGACACCGAGGACGGCGACGTCGACGCGGCACTCGCCGCCGCCGCGGTCACGGTCGATCAGGTGTACTCCACCGCGATGGAACACAACAATCCGATGGAACCGCACGCCGCCATCGCCCGATGGACCCCGGGCGGCAGCGGACCGGTTCTGACGCTGCACGATTCGACGCAGGGCGTCCACTCCGTGCGGCAGACGCTGGCACCGCTGTTCGGACTCGAAGTCGAGCAGATGCGGGTGATCGCCCCGTACGTCGGCGGCGGCTTCGGCTCCAAGGGACTGCCGCACGCGCACGACGTGCTCGTGGTGCTGGCGGCGCAGCGGGTGGACGGCCGGCCGGTGAAGTTCGCGCTCACCCGGCAGCAGATGTTCGCCCTCTCCGCGTATCGCACCCCGACGGTGCAGCACATCCGGCTCGGGGCGGATGCAGACGGACGGCTGACCGCGCTCTCCCACGAGGCGATCGTGCAGTCCGCGAAGATCAAGGAATTCGCCGAACAGGCGGCAGTCCCGTCGCGGCTGATGTACTCCGCGGGCACCCGGTACACCACCCACCGTCTCGCGTCCCTCGACGTGCCCGCCCCCTCCTGGATGCGTGCGCCCGGCGAGACCCCGGGCATGTTCGCGGCCGAGGTGGCGATGGACGAACTGGCCGAGGCCTGCGGACTCGACCCGATCGAACTGCGGATCCGCAACGAACCCGACGTCGACCCGAGTACGGGCCACCCCTGGTCGGGTCGGCGCCTCACCGACTGCCTGCGGGAGGGCGCCCGGCGTTTCGGGTGGGCGGACCGCGACGCGACGGCGCAGGCCCGGTCGGACTCCGAGTGGCAGGTGGGGATGGGCGTCGCGTCCGCAACGTATCCCGCCAACACGTCACCGGGATCGGTTGCCCGGATCGTGTACGAATCCGACGGCACGTACACCGTGCAGATCGGGTCGGTCGACATCGGCACCGGCGCATGGACCGCGCTCACGCAGATCGCCGCCGACGCGCTGGGCTGTCCCCTCGACGCGATCGTCCTGCAGATCGGCGACACGAATCTTCCGTCGGCGACCGTCGCAGGCGGCTCCACGGGTACCAGTTCCTGGGGCAGTGCGATCGTCGCGGCGGCCCGGGCGTTCCGGGACCAGCACGGCACGTCCCCCGCCCCGGGCGCGGCG
The DNA here is from genome assembly GCF_048381435.1 of Rhodococcus mengyinensis. Taxonomy (NCBI): domain Bacteria; kingdom Bacillati; phylum Actinomycetota; class Actinomycetes; order Mycobacteriales; family Nocardiaceae; genus Rhodococcus; species Rhodococcus mengyinensis. The sequence goes on from NZ_JBLWIT010000075.1 coordinate 15,487, forward strand.
ACGAGTGCGGGGACGCCCGACAACCCCGACGCCGACAAGTTCGCGCTCCACTCGTTCGGTGCCCACTTCGTGGAGGCGCACGTCCACCGGGACACCTGCGAGATCCGCGTCGAACGCATGCTCGGGGTGTTCGCGATCGGCCGGGTGATCAACACCCGCACGGTTCGGTCGCAACTCCTCGGCGGGATGACGATGGGGATCTCGATGGCGCTGCACGAGAGCAGTGTGAACGACCCCCGGTTCGGTCACGTCGTGACCCAGGACCTTGCCTCCTATCACGTCAGCACGCACGCCGACATCAGGTACCTCGACGCGGTGTGCCTCGACGACGTCGACGAGCACGCCAATCCGATGGGATCGAAGGGCGCCGGTGAGATCGGCATCGTCGGGGCAGCGGCCGCGGTGGCGAACGCTGTTCGTCACGCCACCGGGGTGCGGGTTCGGAAGGTGCCGATCCACCTGGACGACCTGCTGCCCGGGTGATCGACCGGTGCTACTGCACGCCCCACGCCTGCGCGAGGGAGGTGCGCAGGTGACTTTTCATCGCACGGATCTTCTGGACATCGGTGGACTTCGGTGCGAGTCCCTCGAGCACGAGTTCCATGAAGCGTCGGCGGCTGACACCGAATCGCTCCAGCAGTTCCGCCGCGCTGGCACCACCGAACGGTGCCCACTGGATCGCGAAGCTGATCATCCACCGGGCATCCGAGCTCACCGAGTGCATCTGCGCGAGCAGATCGCATCGGCGAAGCGCCAGGCGCAGCCAATCGGTGCCGAACGCTTCCTCCGGTTCCTCTGTGATCTGTGTCGTCATGCCGCTCACCGCTGACCGGCGGAGCGGACCGCGAACACCGGCAACTGTTCCGCCGTCGACGCGGGACGGAACTCGACGCGAACCGGACAGTCGGACGGTGCCGGGACGTCGCCGTCGATCCAGGTGTACACCCATGGTCCCTCGTCGAGTTCGACGATCGCGATCGTGCACGGGACGAGGCCACGGTTGGTCTCGTTCACCTCGCGGTGGACCACCTTCGAGGACACGATCGATCCGACGCCGCACGACGGGACCCGCTCGAGGTTCGAACCCTGACACGCGGAGCAGGTGGCCATCAACGGCGCGAGCAGGGTCGTGCAGTTGAGGCAGCGCTGGATCATCAGTTCGCATTTCTGGGCAAGACCCTGCCAGCGGGTCATGCCGTCCGTGGTCACGCCGTCACCCCCGTGAATTCCTGCCCCACCACCTCGTCTGCCATTCGGCTTCCCCCGATCCACACAAGACACCGGTCGGTGTGCGCCCGACGGAGAATCGGGGGCCGTGGAAGCTGGGGGTCGGGCTTTCGGTGCGTTCGGGGATCAGTGGACATCGGGGGCCTCGGTCTCGAGCCGGATTGGGGGACGCGTACGAGCATCCCGTCCGCGGCGGCGAAGTACAGCGGCTGAACGACCCGGGGACATACCTATTTCGTCCCGTGCGGGTGCCCGGTCAGGGGTGCGGGTCCTGTGCGTGTTCGACGATCCACGCCGCGATCTGGGTGCGCGAATTGAAACCCAGTTTCGCGAGAATGTGCTCGACATGCCCCTGCGCCGTGCGCTGGGAGATCACCAACCGGGCGGCGATCGCCTTGTTGGTGAGCCCGTCGGCGACCAGTTCCGCGACCTGCCATTCTCGTCGGGTCAGGTGCGTCGCCCCGTTCGACGCCGACACCGCCTCCGGTCGCTGCTCGTCGAGCGCATAGGCGACCGCATCGTCGAACGACGTGTGCATGCCGTGGTCGAAGGCGGCGTCGAATGCGCGGTCCCCGATCACGGCGCGTGCCTGCTGCTCGCATTCGGCGTGGTGGACGAGCAGGTTCGGGTAGACGGTGCTCGGGTTGCCCACGGTCTGCGCGACGGCCTCCGCGGCGCCCATCAGTTCGGCGGCCTGCTGGGCCCGGCCGGAGCCGACGGCGACCCAGGCGAGCACCTCGAGTGCCCCGCACGCGCTGATCCGGTCGTCGACCAGGTGGGACAGCCGCAGCCCCTGCTTCACGTAGTCGTCGGCGAGGGCGAGGTGTCCGCGCTGCCACGCCGCCATTCCCGCCGCCCACAGCGACCAGCCCCGGTACACGGACTCGCCGTGCGCCTCGGTGAGCGCGAAGATCTCGGATCCGCACATCTTCGCCACCGCCCCGTCACCCTGCATGCCGCTGACCAGTGCCACCCCGAGCAGTCCCCACGTCAGTTGGAGCAGGTTGCCCTTGTCGCGGAACTCGGCGAGTGCCTCCTCGAAGCAGGCCCGTGCGCGGGGGAGGTCCCCGGCGAACATGGCGCAGCACCCGGCGGCGTGGACCACCAGGGCACGCATCAGCATGTCACCGTTCCGCTCGGCGAGGACGACCCCCTCGTCGACCAGCGCTTTCGCGGCCTCGCGGTCGCCGTGCATGCCCGCGAGCACACTGTCGACGTACAGCGCCTCGATCCGTTCCCGGCTCGCGCCACCCGGGTGCCGTCCCAGCAGCTGTCCGAGCCAGCGGCGACCCTCACGGAGCAGTCCGCGGGCGCGCCAGTACGGGTACAGTGCGGCGGCGATCCGCAGCCCCGTCTCGGCCTCCCCCGGCTCGGTCAGGCAGAAATGGAGAGCCGCCCGCACGTTCAGCGTCTCCGCGTCGAGCCGGCCGATCCACATCGCCTGCCGGGGACCGATCCACTCGGCCTCGCACTGCACCACCAACTGCTCGTACCAGTCGCGGTGCCGCCGCCGCAGCGACACGTACTCCCCGGTCTCCTGCAATTTCTCGCGGCCGTAGTCGCGCACCGTCTCGAGCAGGTGGTATCGCACCGCCGGCCCCGACTCCTCGCGGATCAGGATCGACTTGTCTATCAACGACGCCACCACGTCGAGGACGTTCTCCACCGGCAGGTCCCCGGCGCAGATTCCCTCCACGGCGTCCAGTTCGAAGCCGCCGGCGAACACCGACAGTCTCGCCCACAGCTCGCGTTCCTCCTCGGTGCACAGCTCGTGGCTCCAGTCGACGCACAGCCGCAGGGTCTGCTGCCGGCTCGGCGCGCCCCGCGATCCGACCGTCAGCAACCGGTAGCGGTCGGTCAGTCGCTGCAGGATCTGTTCCGCCGACATCACCCGCAGCCGCACCGCCGCCAGCTCGATCGCCAACGGCAACCCGTCCAGCTGGCGGCAGATCCGGGCCACCGCCACATGGTTGTCCTCGGTGAGTTCGAACTCCGGCACCGCCGTGGCCGCCCGCTCGACGAACAACGTCACCGCCTCGTACTGCGGCAGGCCCTGCAGTGACGAGCGTTCGGGTTCGGGCACCGTCAACGGCGGCACCCGCAGTACCGCCTCGCCGCCGATGGCCAGCGGTTCGCGGCTCGTCGCGAGGATCCGCAACTCCGGGCAGCTCCGCAACAACGTCTCCGACAACGCGGCGGCCGCGGCGACCACGTGCTCGCAGTTGTCGAGCACCAGCAGCAGTTGCCGGGTGGCGAGGTACTCGGTCAGCAGCACCTCCGGGTTCCCGGAGCGCTGCTCGCGCAGTCGCAGTGCCGCCGACACGGCGTCGACGAGTGTCGTGTCGTCGTCCAGCTCTCCCAGTTCGACCAGCCACACGCCGTCCTCGAATGCGCGACTCGCATCGGCAGCCACCCGCAACGCCAGCCGGGTTTTCCCGACCCCACCGATCCCGGCGAGCGTCACCAGTCGTGACACGGACAGCAGACGTCGCGCCTCGGTCACCTCACGGCGACGGCCGACGAAACTCGTCAGTTCGTGGGGCAGATTTCCCACTGTGCCCTTCACTGCCGCCGGCATCACACCGTCACTCTCGACTCGCAGCCCCCTGCGCACACGGTACTCCCGGTGCGCGGCGGCAACGACGCTTTCGGCTGCGGGTCCGCGAGTTTCGGGTCACCGCGTCCAGCGGGTGGGCGCCCAGCGGCCGGTGTAGGACCGGATGCGGTTGGCGCGGCGGGCAGGCCGCCGCGTGCCGGCCTCGGTCAGGCTGTGCGGGATCATGGCGATCCGGGTGCCGTCGACCACGTAGGCGGCCCCGGTGACGAACATTGCGCCCGGCGCGGTCAGGTACGACGCGACGGCGGCGACTTCCCGGTCGTCGGGGCCGGGCGACGCGAAGTCCGGTTCGACCGCGGGCACCACGACCGAATTGACCGTGATCGAGTATCGCGCCAATTCGGCGGCAAGCAGACCGGTGAGTCCGCCGAGACCGGACGACGACGGGACGATGTTGACGATCCGGCCGCCCCCGCCACTTGCAATCATGTAACGGACGGCGCGCTGCATGCACTCGACGGCCGTACTGCCGGGGCAGCTGACGAGAACGCCGATTCCGCCCAGCTCACGGGCGAACTCGTCGACGGCGGCCGCGGAGTCGGGCAGGTCCGCCAGGTCCATGCGCTGCACGGCCGCATTCACCGATCTGGACCGGACGTCGGCGGCGGTGGCTTCGGCGCTGTCCCGGTCCGCGGCGTAGGCGAGGCCGATGTGGAACCCGTGGTCCGCGAGCGCCAGTGCGACCGCTCGGCCCATCGGCGAGTCCGATCCCGTCACGACTGCGGTGCGTGTGCTGGGGTGCATGGATTCGGAATACCCCCTGGCAGATCTGCTCAAACGCTCAACTTTCGGACTGCGTACGGGCAGAACATAATCCGACGACGAGCCGCACACGCGACCCGTCGCGGATCGACGCCCACCGTCAGCAGTTGGACGGCGCCGGATCGCCGCGGAACCGGGCATCGAGGTAGTCCAGGGCGGTCGGAAGGCCCAGCACGGCGGTGGTCAGGTGGTCGGGACTCGGGAACAGATCGGACTGCACCGTGACGCCGGCGGCGCAGTAGCGCGCGACGGTCGCCTCGATCGAATCGACCGGAATGAGTACGTCTGTCGGGCTGTGCCATTCGAAGATCGGCGCGGTCGGAACCCCCGGATACAGCTCGACACTGTTCTCGTTCAGCACCTCCCAGGCCTGCGGGCTGCTCATGAGGTCGGTGGTCCTGGCGACCTCCGTCGCGCTGCGCCCTGCGCCTGCCGCGAGGATGCCGTTGGTGCACGCGTTGACCATCTCGTCGCGCATCGCCAGGCCGCGATCGTTGAGTTGCTCGCTGATCGGAAGGCGGTCCGGGTACTCACGCTCGAGTCCGAGTGCCGCCGCCATCGCGAGGCCGAACGCCGGGTGCGGTTGCATGCCGAGGCCGTTGGCCATCTTGCCGATGTTCATGGGCACACCGCCCTCGGCGACACCGACGATGTTCAGTTCCGGCGCGTACGTGGGGGCGAGCGCCGCAGCCCACGCCGACGCCATGCCGCCACCGGAGTACCCGGCCAGCGCGACCGGGCTCTCCGCCACGGCGAGTTCGGGCACCCGCTGAACCGCGCGGATGCCGTCCAGGGTAATGGTTCCGCCGAGTCGTGCGGCACCGTACGCACTGTTCGGGCCGAGGTGGTCGGGAAGCGCGACCGTCCAGCCGCGTTGCAGTGCGAGGTTCAGTGCCGGCGCCTCCTTGATCTGGAGGTCGGGATCGTTCGAGTACAGGGTCCGCGACGGCGCGCACCGCGGTCCGAGCGCGTTGATGATGTGCTGATACGACAGCAGCGGCCCGTTCACCGCCCGGGTGCGGGGAACCAGCACGGTGGTGACCGACGAGATCGGGTGGTCCTCCGAGTTGGTGGTGCGGTACTTCACCTGCCAGACGTCGGTGTCGGGGAAGGCGAGCAACGGCGGCATCGGCCGGACCACGAGCGGCTCGCCGACCGCCGTATCCGCCAGACCCTGCGGCTGCAGGTAGAAGGGATCGGGGTCGGATGCGGGATAGATCGGCACAGCAGCCGCGACTCCGACGTTCGCGACGGTGGCGCAGGCGACGAATGCGGCACACAGTGCACCCGCGGTGAGGCTCGAGATACGTGAGCGCTTCATGCCGCCTCCTAGTTTGCGTAGATCGATTGTTACCGAGTTCGCAGGAGATATCGGTATTCGGGCCCGCCCGTTACGCCACTGCAATGGAGGGCGGGCCCGACGCAACGAAAACGGGTCAATGCGCGCTCAGATAATCCTCGAGGACCGGCCCCACCACGGCCAGGACCTCGGGTTCGATCATCTGATTGTGCTCGCACTCGATCTTCACTTCCCGGATGCCTCCGGTGACGGAACTCCGCCACTCGTCCGGCGAATGCTGTTCCGTCGACGCCGATCCGGCGGCCGTGAAGAACAGCAGATCCCCGTCGAACACCTGCGGGCGGAAGTTGTTCATGATCCGCGAGGAGTTCGTGAATCCGGCGCTGATCCGCTCCAGGTGCTGCGGGGTCAGTCCCGTCTTCTGCCCGAACGCGTCGTCCAGCAACTCGACTGCCCGCTCGTAGGTGAGTTCCTCCTCGGAGACGGACTCGAGGTCCAGCCCGAGGCCGTGGAGCAACTCGGACACGGTGAGGCTCTCCGGGCCCTGGTCGGTCCCGTCGGTCACGTAGCTGTCCATGACGGCCAGCGTGTCGACCGCCTCCCCTTCCCGCCGCAGTTCGACGGCCATCGCGTGGGCGATGACGCCGCCGAGCGACCAGCCCAGCAGGTGGTAGGGCCCGTGCGCCTGGACCTTGCGCATCTCCAGCACGTACTGGTGCGCCAGCTGCTCGATCGACTCGAAGCTCGGGCCACCGCTGATAATCGGCAACTGCAGGCCGAACGCCGGCCGGTCCTGCGAGAGGTGCTGCAGGAGACCCGCGTAACCCCACGACAGCCCGATCCCGGGATGGATGCAGAACAGGGGCGGCTTGTCCCCTGTCGGCCGCAGCGGGATGACCACGCCGAGCGCCTCGTCGACCGGCGACCCGGCCGCGTTCTCGGTGTCGACGCGCAGTGCCAGACCGGCGGGGGTCGGGTCCAGGAACATGGACTGCAACGGGATCTGCCGTCCGAGGCGTTCCTGCAGCACCGTGATCACCCGGGTGGCGACGATCGAATTGCCGCCGAGGTCGAAGAAGCTGTCGGCGGTGCCGACCCGGTCCACGCCCAGCACCTCGGCGAACGCCTCGACGATGATGTGCTCGGTCGCCGTCGTCGGGGCCCGGAAGGCCGCGCCGGTGGTGCCGAACTCGGGCGCGGGCAGCGCCTTGCGGTCGAGTTTGCCGACCGGGGTCATCGGGATCTGATCGAGGACGACCACCGCGGACGGGACCATGTGCGCGGGCAGGCGGTCGGCTGCGTGGGTACGCAACTCCGCCGGCTCGAGATCGTGTCCCTCGGCCGCCCGCACGTACGACGCGAGGAGCGTGTCGCCGGACGGTCCGGTGTGACCGATGGTGGCCGCGAACGCGACCGCGGGGTGGCGGGCGAGGACGGCGTCGATCTCACCGAGTTCGATGCGGAAGCCGCGGACCTTCACCTGGAAGTCGGTGCGGCCGATGTACTCGATGGTGTGGTCGCCGCGCCAGCGCACCACGTCGCCGGTGCGGTACATCCGGCGACCGGGCTCGCCGAACGGGCAGGCGACGAACCGCTCCGACGTCAGCGCCGACCGGTTGTGGTACCCGCGTGCCAGTCCGGGGCCGGTGATGTAGAGCTCGCCGGGCACACCGACCGGGACCGGCTGCAGGCGCTCGTCGAGGACCAGCGAACCGAATCCCAGCGCGGGGGCGCCGATGTTCACGACGCCACCCGGACGCATCGGGGCGCTGACGCTCGCCTGGATGGTCGTCTCCGTGGGCCCGTAGCCGTTGTGCATGTTGCGGTGCTTACCCCAGATCTCCACCAGCTCCGGCGGGCAGGCCTCACCGGCCACCGCGAGGACACGGAGCGATTCGAGTCCCACGTCCTCGATCGACGACAGCGCGGTGGGCGTGATGAACGCGTGTGTCACCGCGTTGCGCCGGAACAGGTCCGCCAGCTCCGTGCCACCGAAGACGGTGGGCGGCACGATCACGACCCGGGCCGACGCGCCGAACGCCATCATCAGCTCGAAGATCGACGCGTCGAAGCTCGGGGACGCCAGATGCGAGACCCGGGACTCGTGCGTGACCTGGAACCGTTCGTGCTCCTCCGCGGTGAGGTTGGCCATGCCGCGGTGAGTGACGATGACACCCTTCGGCTTACCGGTCGATCCCGACGTGTAGATCAGGTACGCCGGGTGGGCCAGATGGAGCGGGCGTGTGCGGTCGGCGTCGGTGACCGGCGCCGAGGAGACGGCCGCGACCTGCTCGGCGAAGGACTCGTCGTCGAGCACCAGCCACGACACGGTGTCCGGCAGGTTGTCGCGACGGCCGGCGACGGTCAGGCCGACGGACGCCCGGCAGTCGGTCAGCATGTAGTCGATGCGGTCCCGCGGGTAAGTCGGGTCGACGGGCACGAACGCCGCACCCGACTTCGCGACCGACCAGATCGACACGACTTCCTCGATCGATCGCGGCATTCCGATGGCCACGAACGTCTCCGGCCCGACTCCCTGGGCGCACAGCACCCGCGCCAGCCGGTTGGACCATTCGTCGAGTTCGCGGTAGGTGACCTGCCGGTCCTCGAAGGACAACGCCACCGAATCGGGGTCGAGTGCCGCGGCGGCCGTGAGCAGGTCGGGCCACACCTCGGGGCGCACGTCGGGCTTGCCGCGCGCCGGGACCATCTCCTCGATCTCCGCCTCGTCGAGCAGCGGGAGGGTGCCGATCGGCCGGTCCGGGTCGGCGGTGACGGCCGCGAGGATCCGGACGAACCGGTCCGCGATCGAGCGTGCGGTCCCGCGGTCGAACAGGGAGACGGCGAAGTCGAGTCCGCCGGCGACACCCGCTGGCGCGCCGTCCTGATCGAACTGCTCGGCGAGGATCACCTCGAGGTCTTCCTTCACCACCTTGGTTTCGAGGTCCACGTTCTCGACCCGCAGATCCGGCAGTTCCAGCGTCGGGTTCTCGTTGTTCTGGAACTCGAGGGCCACCTGGAACAGGGGCGAGTACGACGTGGACCGGGTCGGGTTGAGCTCCTCGACGAGGCGCTCGAACGGCAGATCCGAGTGCTGGAACGCGGCCAGGTCCGTTTCCCGGATCCGCTGCACCAGTTCGGTGAACGTCGACGCCGGGTCGATCCGGTTCCGCAGGACCAGGGTGTTGACGAACATGCCGACCATGTCGTCGAGTGCGGCTTCACCGCGCCCGGCGACGGGGGTGCCGATGACGACGTCGTCGGTGCTGCCGAGCCTCGACAGCAGAACCGCCAGCGCGGCGTGGACGGCCATGAACATGGTGGCGTTGTTGGCCCGGGCCAGTGCCGTGAGCCGCTGATGGAGGTCGGCGTCGATCGCGAACTCGACCCGATCACCCTCGAACGTCTGCTGGATCGGGCGCGGCCGGTCGGTCGGCAACTGGATGACGTCCGGCACCCCGGCCAGCGTCTCCGACCAGAACCGCAACTGCTGGTTGATCATCGATTCGGGATCGTTCTCCGAGCCGAGTCCGGCATGCTGCCACAGCGTGTAGTCGGCGTACTGGACGTGCAGCGGATCCCACTGCGGGCCGTCGCCGCCGAGCCGTGACGTGTACGCCACCATGACGTCGCGGGCGAGCGGCGCCAGGGAGAATCCGTCCGCGCTGATGTGGTGCACCACGATCGTCAGCACGTGATGGTCGGGCGCAATCCGGAACAGGGCCGCGCGGACCGGCACGTCGGTGCTGACGTCGAACCCACGGGACACCAGATCCATGATGTGCCGCGGCAAGTCCTCCGCCGCCACCGCGACGGTGTCGACGCCCGGTTGCGCATCGGCGGCGGGCAGGATCCGCTGGGTCGGTTCGTTGTCGACCGTCGGGAAGACGGTGCGCAGCGTCTCGTGCCGTTCGAGGACGTCGGCCATCGCCAGCCGCAGGGCGTCCTCGTCCAGGGTTCCGGTCAGCCGGACGGCCAACGGAATGTTGTAGGCCGGTGAGGACGTGTCGAATTGGTTGAGGAACCACATCCGCTTCTGTGCCAGCGACAGCGGAATCCGGTCGGGCCGTTCGACCGGCGCGAGGGCCGGGCGGGCGCCGCCACTCACACTGTCGGCGACGCGTGCGGCCAGCGACCGGACGTCGGGGGCCTCGAACAGGGCACGCACACCGATGTCGGTGTCGAGGGCATCCCGCAACCGCGCCGTGACACGGGTGGCGACCAGCGAGTTTCCGCCGAGATCGAAGAAGTTGTCGTCGATACCGATCCGTTCGACACCGAGGACATCGGCGAAGATGTCCACGATCTTGCGTTCGAGGTCGTTGGTCGGCGGCTGGAACTCGGTGGTGGTGACGTGGAACTCGGGGGCGGGCAGCGCCGACCGGTCCAGTTTGCCCACCGGGGTCAACGGGATCTCGTCCAGGAACATGACGCTCGTCGGCACCATGTGCGCGGGGAGCCGGGTCGACAGGTGCGCGGTGAGTTCGGCCGGATCGACGCCGCCGGCCGTGTTGGGCAGCAGGTAGGTCACCAGCACCGTGTCACCGGACGGGCCGGGAACACCGAGGGTCGCGGCGAAGCTGACCCCGGGGAACGTGGCGATCTCGTTGTCGATCTCGCCGAGTTCGATGCGGAAACCGCGGATCTTCACCTGGAAGTCGCTGCGGCCCACGTACTCGACGGTGTGGTCGGCGCGCCACCGGACGATGTCGCCGGTGCGGTACATCCGCTCCCCCGCCTCCCCGAACGGGTTGGCGACGAACCGCTGGCTGCTCAGTTCCGGGCGCCGGTGGTAGCCGCGGGCGAGACCGGCACCGGTGATGTACAGCTCGCCGGGCACCCCGACGGGCACCGGCTGGAGACGTGAATCCAGCACGAGCTCACCGACTCCGCGGATCGGGCCGCCGAGGGTGATGGGGTCGCCCACCGTCATCGGGTCGCTGATGTTCGCCATCACCGTGGTCTCGGTGGGCCCGTACGCGTTGGACAGTTGCCGGCCGGGCGCCCAGCGGGTCACCAGTTCCGGCGGGCACGCCTCGCCGCCGAACACGACGTGCTGGAATTCGTCGAGCCCCGTCGGGTCGACCGTGGACAGCGCCGCGGTGGTGACGAACGCGTGGGTGACGTGTTCGGACCTGATCAGTTCGGCCAGTTCCGCTCCGCCGTACACCGTCGGCGGGGCGATCACCATCGTGGCGCCGACCCCGAAGGCCTGCAGGTACTCGAACACCGACCCGTCGAAGCTGGGCGTCGAGAAGTGCAGGGTGCGGGACGTCTGCGCGGCGGCGAAACGCTGCCGCTGGTCCTCGGCGAAGTTGTCGAGGCCCTCGTGGGTGACCACGACGCCCTTCGGCTTCCCCGTCGAACCAGAGGTGTAGACGATGTAGGCGGCGTTGTCGAGGCTTATCGGCGACCGCCGATCCGAATCGGCCACCGGCAGAGCCGGTTTCGACTGGCAGGCCTTCTCGAATTTGGGCGAGTCGAGCTGCAGCCACGGCACCGAGTCGGGCAGCGCCTTCTCGTACGCGGCCATGGTCAATCCGATGGTGGCACCCGAATCGGTGAGCATGTGCTCGATGCGGTCCATCGGGTAGTTCGGGTCGACGGGGACGAATGCGGCACCCGTCTTGGCCACCGCCCACACGGCGAGGACCGACTCGATCGATCGGGGAATGCCGAGCGCCACGAACGTCTCCGGGCCGGCGCCGCGGGAGATGAGCACCCGCGCGAGCTGGTTGGAGCGTTCGTTGAGTTCCCGGTAGGACACGTTGCGGCCCTCGAACGTCAGCGCCGTGCGGTTCGGATCCAGGGCGGCCGCGTCCTCGAAGATCTGCGGCAGCGTCCGGACGGAGAACCCGGGACGGCCGCGCACCGGCGCGAACTCGGCGAGTTCGGCCTCGGTGAGCAGTTGCATGTGGGCGAGCGGAATCTCGGGTCGGTCGGCGAGGGCGTCGAGCACCCGCTGCAGCCGGTCCGCGATCTCGTCGACCGCGCTTTCCTCGAAGACCTCGGGGAGGTACTCGAACTTGAAGTTCAGCCGCGCGTCCCCGGAGGCGACGACGGCGAGCGGGTAGTGCGCGGAGTCTTTGCCGTCGATGCCGGTGACGAACATCCCAGCGATGTCGGTCTGTTCCGTCAGCCCCGCCTCGTCGACCGGGTACGACTCGAACACGGTCAGCGTGTCGAACGCACCGCCGCCGCCGACCGCCGACTGGATGTCGGTCAGACCCAGGTAGTGGTGATCGAGCAGTGCGGCCTGTTCGCTCTGCACACGTTCGAGCAGCTCGCCCAGCGACTCCCACGGGTCGAGGGTCACCCGCACCGGCAGGGTGTTGATGAACAGACCCACCATCGATTCGATGCCCGCGATCTGCGGCGGCCGGCCCGAGACCGTACCGCCGAACACCACGTCGGAGCGGCCGATCAAGCCGCCCAGCACGATTCCCCACGCCGTCTGGACGACGGTGTTGAGGGTGAGCCCGCGTTCCCGGCTCAGGTCCCGCAACCGGGTGGTCTGCTCCACCGACAGTGTGAAGGCGGTCTCCTCCGCGACGACGGAGTGCGCCTCACCCCGCTCCAGCGGGGCAAGGAGGGTCGGCTCCTCGACCCCGTCGAGCGCGGTGCGCCAGGCGTCGAGGGAGTCCGTGGTGTCGTGGCGCTTCATCCACGACAGGTAGTCGCGGTAGGAGTGGACCCGGGGCAGCAGGCTGCCGTCGGCGTCCAACGCGTACAGCGTCAGCAGGTCGCGGATGACCAGCGGAGTCGACCAGCCGTCGAGCAGGATGTGGTGGTTGGTCAGGATCAGCCGGTAGTCCTCCTCGGTGAGCCGGACGAGGGCCAGCCGCAGCAGCGGCGCGTTCGCCATGTCGAACTTCACCGACCGGTCCCGTGCCACGATCCGGTCGTATTCGCGGGTGGTCTCGTCGGGGTCGAGTGCCGAGAGGTCGAACTCCGACCACGGCAGTTCCACGTGCTGCTGGATGATCTGCGCGGAGGCGCCCGCACTGTCGTGGACGAACGCGGCCCGCAGGTTGGGGTGCCGGTCCAGCAGGGCCTGTCCGGCCCGGCGGATCCGGTCCGGGTCGATGTTTCCGCGCAGTTTCAGCGCCAGCTGCACCAGGTACGGGTCGACCGAGGCGTCCGAGAACTGGGCGTGGAACAGCAGCCCGGACTGCAGCGGTGACAGCGACCAGATGTCCGACAGTGCCGGGAACCGGGCCTCGAGCCGGTCGATCGCGTCCTGGTCGAGGGTGACCAGGTCCAGATCGGACGGGGTCACACCGCCGGCGTCGGGCCGCGCGACGTGGGTGGTCAGCGCGGTCAGCGCCTGCACCCACAGGTCGGCGAGTGCGCGGACCTCGGACGGGGTGAGGACCCCGGTCGGGAACGCCCACGTGGCCCGCAGCCGGTTGCCGTCGGCCCCGGTGCCGGTGACGGCGTTGATGTCGAGCGCCGACGCCACCGGGATGTCGGAGGCGGGGATGTCGTCGAGCTTCGTGTCCGTCACCGGAACCCAGGCGTGACCGTGGATGTCGGTGGACGTCGCGCCGCCCAGCCGGCCCAGGTAGTTGAACGTGACCTGCGGCTTCGCCAGCGCCCGCAGTTGATCCGCGCTCTCCGGGTCCAGGTAGCGGAGCATGCCGTAGCCGATGCCGTGATCCGGGATGGCCAGCAACTGTTCCTTGATCGCCTTGACCGCGGACCCCGCGGCCTTGCCACCGGCGAACGCGTCGTCGAGGTCGATGCCCGACAGGTCCAGGCGCACCGGGAACATCGCCGTGAACCAGCCGACGGTGCGGCCCAGGTCGGCGCCCGGCAGCACCTGGTCCTCGCGGCCGTGGCCTTCGAGGCTGACCAGCGATTCGCGCGTGAAGTCGCCCTGGGTGCGCCGCCACTGGGCCAGTGCCAGCGCCAGCGCGGTGAGCAGTCCGTCGTTGACGCCGCCGTGGAACGCCTCGGGAACACGCGTGAGCAGTGCGTCCGTCACGTCGGCGGGCACCTCCACGGTCACCTTCTCGACGGTCCCGGCCACGTCGACCGCGGCGTCGAGCGGACGCGATCCGATGAGCGGGTCGTCGGCCTCGAGCACCCGGCGCCACAGTTCGATCTCGCCGGCGCGTTCGCGTGTCGCCTCGACGAGGCCGTGCGACCAGCGCCGCATCGACGTGCCGACCGGTTCGAGGGCCGGTTCCTGACCGGCGGAGACCTGCGCCCACGCGGTCGCCAGGTCGGGGACGAGGATCCGCCACGACACACCGTCGACCACCAGGTGGTGGGCCACGACCAGCAGCCGCCCGCCCTCGTCGCCGGCGTCGAACCACACCATCTGCAGCATGACCCCGGCCTCGGGGTCCAGTCGTCCTGCCGCGGCATCGAGTTCACGGGTCGCGACCTCCGCGAACCCGGAACCGACCACCGACGCGACCTCGACGCGGTGCAGCACGTCGTCGACGTCGACCGCGCCCACGGCCTGCACCTCGATCCGCCACTGCGGCTCGGCACCGAGGAGACGCGCCCGCAGCATGTCGTGGTGATCCACGACGGCCGCGATCGTGCGCTTCAGCAGTGTCTCGTCGGCCGCGGCGGGCAGGGACAGCAGCGCGGTCTGGGTGTAGCGGCGGAAGTCGCCGCCGCGTTCGAGCAGCCACGCGGTGATCGGGGTGACCGGCATCTCGCCGATCCCGCCGCCCGGCAGTTCGTCGAGGACCACCACGTCGGCGGCGCCCGCCCAAGAGGCGGCCTCGGCGAGCGTGGCAACGGTCTTGGCCTCGAACACGTCCCGCGGGGTGAGCACCACACCGGCGGCCTTCGCCCGGGCCACCAACTGGATCGACATGATGCTGTCGCCGCCGAGTGCGAAGAACGAGTCGTCCACACCCACCGATTCCAGACCGAGTACCTCGGCGAACAGACCGGCAAGGACGGTTTCCATCTCCGTGGCCGGGGCGCGGCCCGCCGACACCCGGGCCCCGAAGTCGGGTTCCGGCAACGCGCGGCGGTCGAGTTTGCCGTTGCTCGTCAACGGCAGTGCGTCGAGCACCACCAGGGTGGCGGGCACCATGTACGAGGTGAGCTGGGTGCCGACGAACTCGAGCGCGGACGACACCTCGACGGTGGCGCCGGATTCCGGAACCACGTAGCCGATCAGCCGGTGACCGCCGTGCCCGTCGTCGCGGGTGAGGACGACGGCCTGGGCGATGCCGCGGTACCGGAGCAGCGCGGATTCGATCTCGCCGAGTTCGATGCGGAAACCACGGATCTTGACCTGGAAGTCGCTGCGGCCCAGGTACTCGAGCTGGCCGTCGGTGTTCCAGCGCGCCAGGTCACCCGTGCGGTACATCCGGGCCCCGGGCCGGAGCGGGTCGGCCACGAACCGGGTCGAACTGAGCCCGGCCCGGCCGAGGTAGCCGCGGGTCACCTGGTCACCCGACACGTACATCTCCCCGATGGTGCCCGGGGGAACCGGGTGCAGGCGCCGGTCGAGGACGTGGACGTGCAGCCCGGCGATTCCGCGGCCGATCACGCTGGCCGACGCGGACTCGGCGAATTCGCGGTCGAGCGCGAGGTAGCTGACGTGGACCGTCGTCTCGGTGATGCCGTACATGTTCACCAGCGTCGGGGCGGAGTCGTCGTGCCGCGAGTACCAGCGGCCGAGCTGTCCGAGGTCGAGCGCCTCACCACCGAAGATCACGTACCGCAGGGCCAGTGCCGCCGCGTTCACGTCGATCTCCGAGACGATGCGGTCGGTCTCGGCGAGCTGGTAGAACGCGGTCGGGGTCTGGTTGAGTACGGTGACCTGCTCGTTCCGCAGGAGTTCGTGGAACATTTCCGGCGACCGCGCCGTGTAGTAGTCGACGACGACGAGTCGGCCGCCATAGAGCAGCGGACCCCACAGCTCCCACACGGAGAAGTCGAACGCGTACGAGTGGAACATCGTCCACACGTCGTTCTCGTCGAACCCGTACAGCGGCTGCGTGTTCGCGAACAGCGTCAGCACGTTGCGGTGCGAGACGACCACGCCCTTGGGGCGGCCCGTCGACCCGGAGGTGTAGATGACGTACGCCACCGACGCGGAGTCGAGCGGCGCCAGCCGGTCGGCGTCGGTGATCGTCGCCGGCGACTGCTGCGCGAGGTCGGCGGTGGTTTCGGGGTCGTCGAGCAGGATCGCCGGGGTCTCCGAATCCGGCAGGGCGGAGACGTCCCCCGTGGTGGTGATGACACAGTTCGGTGCGGCGTCCTCGAACACGAACGCCAGCCGGTCCGCCGGGTAGGTGATGTCGACGGGCAGGTAGCCGCCGCCGGTCTTGATCACCGCCAGCAGGGCGATGATCAGATCGCAGGTGCGTGGAAGCGCCACGGCCACCAGCGTTTCCGGCCCCACCCCCTGGGAGATGAGCAGGCGGGCCAGCCGGTTCGACCGGGCGTCGAGCTCCGCGTACGTCAGTGCCACGTCCTCCGACGTCACGGCCGTGGCGTCGGGGAACCGGGCCACGCTCTGGGCGAACCGGTCCGCGAGGGTGTCGGTGCCCGCGTCGAGTCCGGCGGTGTTCCATTCGGTCGCCATCGCCGACCGCTCGGCGGCGTCGGTGATCACGATGTCCCCGACCGGGGCCAGCGGGTCGGACGTGACGGCACCGAGGATGCGCAGGAACCGGTCGGCGAACGTCCGGACGGTGCCGGCGTCGAACAGATCGGTGGCGAAGATGAACGACGCGGCGATACCCGACGCCACCCCGTCCGCGTCGAATCCTTCCTCGACGCTGAGCTGCAGGTCGAACTTGGCGACCTCGAGATCGAAATCGACGGCGGCCGCGGTCAGTTCCGGGAGCTCGAGCCGCGGCGTCTCGTTGTTCCGGAACTCGAGCAGCGCCTGGAACAGCGGCGAGTGCGCGGTGGAGCGCTCCGGCGCGAGAACGTCGACGAGCCGCTCGAACGGCAGGTCCGAATGGTGGAACGCGGCCAGGTCGGTGGCCCGCACCTGATCCATCAGGGCGCCGAAACCCGCCGCCGGGTCGACAGCGCTCCGCAGCACCAGGGTGTTGACGAACATGCCGACCATGTCGTCGAGTGCCGCGTCACCGCGGCCGGCGATGGGTGTGCCGACCGCGATGTCCTCGGTCGACGAGAGCGCCGACAGCAGCACCGACAGGGCCGCGTGGACGGCCATGAACATGGTGGAGTTGTGCTTGCGCGCCAACGCCGCCAGCGCCCGGTGCACGTCCGCCGGAATCGTGAAGTCGACCTGCGCACCGCGGAACGACTGCTGGACCGGCCGCGCCCGGTCGGTGGGCAGCTGCAGGAGTTCGGGCAGGTCGGCCAGCTGATCCGTCCAGTACCGGAGTTGCTGGGAGATCAGCGATTCGGCGTCGCTCTCGTCGCCCAGCAGTTGCAGCTGCCACAGGGTGTAGTCGGCGTACTGCACCGACAGTGGGTTCCACTGCGGTGCGCTCCCCGCGATGCGGGCGGCGTAGGCGGTCATGACGTCCCGGGCGAGCGGGGTGAGCGAGAACCCGTCGGCGCAGATGTGGTGCACCACGATGACGAGCACGTGGTCGTCGGGGGCGAGTGCGAACAGCGCCGACCGCATCGGCACGTCGGCCGTCACGTCGAAGCCGGCGGTCGCGAGACCGGCGATGTGCTCCCTCAGTTCGTCCTCGGACACCTCGACGATCTCGAGGTTCGGCGTCCACTGACCCGGCGAGAGGACCACCTGGGTCGGTTCGCCGTCGTGGGACGGGAACACGGTCCGCAACGATTCGTGGCGGACGAAGACGTCCGTCACCGCCGCGCGCAGCGACTCCACGTCCAGGTGACCGGTCAGCCGCACGGCCAGGGGAATGTTGTAGGCCGCCGACGACGTGTCGAACTGGTTGAGGAACCACATCCTCTTCTGCGCCAGGGACACCGGCACGTGCGCGGGCCGCGGCATCGGGCCGAGCGGGATCCGGACGTGGGCGCCGTCCTGCGCGGGTGCGAATGCCGTCGACTCGATGAGGCGGGCCAGCTGATGGATCGTCGGCGCCTCGAACAGGGTGCGGACACCGATGTCGGTGTCCAGTTCCGCGGTCAGGCGCGCGGCGACACGGGTCGCGATCAGCGAGTTTCCGCCGATGTCGAAGAAGTTGTCGTCGATGCCGACCCGTTCGATGCCCAGGACGGTGGTGATGACGTCGGCGATCGTGTGTTCGAGGACCGTCGACGGCGGCCGGAAGTCGTCCGACGTGGGCAGGAACTGCGGTTCGGGCAGCGCTGCCCGATCGAGCTTGCCGACGGGGGTGAGCGGGATCTCGTCCAGGATCATGATGCTGGACGGCACCATGTGTGCGGGCAGCAGGTTCGCCGTCCACTCCTTCAGTTCCGGCGGTTCGAGTGCCGACTCGGTCTCCGGCAGCACGTAGGAGACGAGTACGGTGTCGCCGGCGGGGCCGGGACGCCCGAGGGTGACGGCGAACGCCACGGACGAATGCGCGGCGAGCGCGCTGTCGATGTCGCCGAGCTCGATGCGGAACCCGCGGATCTTCACCTGGAAGTCGGTGCGGCCCAGGTATTCGACCGTGTGATCGGACCGCCACCGCGCGAGGTCGCCGGTGCGGTACATCCGGTCGCCCGGCCCGCCGTAGGGGTTGGCGACGAACCGCTCGCTGGTCAGCCCGGCGCGTGCATGATAGCCGCGGGCCAGGCCCTCACCGGAGATGTAGAGCTCGCCGGCGACGCCGACGGAGACCGGTTGCAGCCGCGAGTCGAGAATCACCTCGGAGACGCCGCGGACGGGGGCACCGATGGTGACCGTCTCCCCCGCCTGCAGGTGGTCGCTGAGGTTGCTCATGATGGTGGTCTCGGTGGGACCGTAGCCGTTGTACATGGTGCGGCCAGGCGCCCAGCGGGTCACCAGTTCAGGCGGGACGGCCTCGCCGCCGGCGACCACGTTCTGGAACACGTCGAGCCCCTCGGGGTCGACGGAGGCCAGCGCCGCGGGGGTGACGAACCCGTGGGTGACGCTCTCGCTGCGGATCAACTCCGCGAGTTCCTCGCCGCCGTACACGGACGGCGGCACGATCACCATGGTCGCGCCGACGGCGAACGACAGCAGGTATTCGAGGACCGAGGCGTCGAAGCTCGGTGAGGAGAAGTGCAACGCCCGCGACGTGGAATCGGTCGCGTAGCGGGTCCGCTGCTCCTCGGCGAAATTGTCGAGACCGCGGTGGCTGACCACCACGCCCTTCGGCTTGCCGGTGGAGCCGGACGTGTAGATGACGTACGCCGGGTGTGCGAAGCGCAGGGGGGCGACGCGGTCGTCGTCGGTGACGGTGTCGGTGGACATCGCCCGAACGGCCGTCGCGGTCTCGGCGTCGTCGAGGGTCAGCCAGCTGACCGCGTCGGGGAGCCGGCCGTGGTCGGCGTCCAGGCGGAGACCGAACGTGCACCCGGAATCCGTGACCATGTGCTCGACCCGCTCACGCGGGTAGGTCGGATCGACCGGAACGAACGCCGCGCCGGTCTTGGTGATCGACCAGACCGCCAGGACCGATTCGATGGACCGTGAGATACCTAGGGCCACGATGTCTTCCGGGCCGACGCCGCGGTCGATGAGCAGACGCGCGAGCTGGTTGGACCGTTCGTCCAGTTCCCGGTAGGACATCCGGCGGTCCCCGAACACGAGTGCGGTCGCGTCCCCCGCGGCGGCGGCCGTGTCGGTGAACATCTGCGGCAGTGTTCGCACGGAGCGGCCGGACGGGCCGCGGGCCGGAACCAGTTCGGCCTCCTCGACGTCGGTGAGCAGACGCAGCTGCGCCAGTTTCATCCCGGGATGCTCGGCGAGCGCGATCAGCGCCCGGACGATCCGGTCGCCGATCCGCTCCACGTCGGCCCGGTCGAACAGCTCCTCGACGTACTCGAGCTTCAGCTGCAGGTTCTCGTGCGCCGAGGCGATCAGCGCGAGCGGGTAGTGGGCGGCGTTCGCGCTGTCGTGCACGTCGAGGACGTGCATGCCGGCGATGTCGGTCTGCTCGGTCAGCCCTTCCCGATCGACGGGATACGACTCGAACACGGTCAGCGTGTCGAAACCGGCACCGGGACCGGCCACCGACTGAATGTCCGTCAGTCCGACGTAATGGTGGTCGAGCAGCGCGGCTTGCTCGCCCTGGATGCGTTCGAGCAACTCCCCCAGCGTTTCCCGCGGGTCGAGAACCACGCGCACCGGCAGGGTGTTGATGAACAGGCCCACCATCGACTCGATCCCCGCGATCTGCGGAGGCCGACCGGACACCGTCCCACCGAAGACCACATCGGAGCGACCGACCAAGCCGCCCAGCACGATTCCCCACGCGGTGCGGATCAGGGTGCTGAGGGTCAGACCGTGCTCGCGTGCGAGCACACTCAGCTGATCGGTCCGGTCGACGTCGAGTTCGACGAGCAGTTCATTGGACTGCGTGTCGCTCTGCACCGACGCGTCGGCGGGCGCGAGCAGCGTCGGCTCCTCCACCCCGGCGAGGGCACGCCGCCACACACCGAGAGAGTCCTCGGTGCTGCGGTGCGACATCCACGCGAGGTAGTCGCGGTACGGGTGCACCCGCGGCAGCGCCGTGGCGTCACCCTCCGTGGCGTACAGGGTGAGGAGGTCGCGGATCAGCAGCGGCATCGACCAGCCGTCGAGCAGGATGTGGTGGTTGGTGATGATCAGGCGCTGCTCGTCCCCACCGATCTGGATCAGCATGAACCGCAACAGCGGCGGGGTGGCCATGTCGAACCCGCGGCGCCGGTCGGCGTCGAGGAGTCGCACGATCTCGGCCTCGCGGCTCTCCGCGTCCAGACCGGACAGGTCGATCTCCGTCCAGGGCAGCTCGGCGTATCCGTGGATCGCCTGGACGGGGGTGCCGCCCTCGTCGTAGACGAACGACGCCCGCAGGTTCGCGTGCCGGTCGAGCAGGGCCTGCCCGGCCACCCGCATGCGGGACGGCACGGCACCGCGCAGTTCGAGAGTCACCTGCACCGTGTACGAGTCGATCGTCTGATCGGCCAGCAGTGCGTGGAAGAGCAGTCCGGACTGCAGCGGCGACAGCGACCAGATGTCGGACAGCGCCGGGAAGCGCGATTCGATGCGGTCGATGGCGTCCTGGTCGAGGCTGACCAGTTCGAGGTCGGACGGGGTCACGCCGCCGGCGTCGGGGCGGGCCGCGTACGTCGTGAGCGCGGTGAGCGCCCGGACCCACAGTTCGGCGAGTTCCCGGACCTCGGCGACGGTCAGGACACCGGCCGCGTACGCCCAGGTGGCGCGCAGTTGAGGCCGGTCCTCCACCTCGGTGGTGACCGCGTTGACGTCGATGGCCGAGGTGACCGGGGTGTCGAGGTCCTGCGCACGGTCCATGTCGACTTCACCGGTCGGCGTCCAGCCGGCGCGGGTGGCCGCTTCGGACAGGTCGGCGGCGAAGCGTCCCAGGTAGTTGAAGCTGATCTGCGGCAGCGAGCGGGCCGCGAGCAGCGGGGCGGTGTCGGCGTTGAGGTACCGCAGCATGCCGTAACCCATGCCGTGATCCGGGATCGCGAGCAGTTGTTCCTTGATCGCCTTGATCGCGGAGCCGGCGGCCTTTCCGCCGTCGAACGCGTCGTCGAGGTCGATGCCGGACAGGTCGAGACGCACCGGGAACATCGCTGTGAACCAGCCGACGGTGCGGCCCAGATCGGCGCCCGGCACGACCTGGTCTTCACGGCCGTGACCCTCGAGGCTCACCAGGGTCCCGTCGACGGACCGGCCGTGCAGGGTGTGGCCGCGGGTGCGCCGCCACTGGGTGACCGCCATCGCCAGCGCGGTGAGGAGTCCGTCGTTCACGCTGCCGTGGATGGCCTCCGGCAGGGCCGTGAGGACGGCTTCGCTGACCTCGGCGGGCAGCTGCACGGTGACGCGGCCGACGGTCGCGTTGACGTCGATGTCGGGGTCGAGCGGGCGGCTGCCGACGAGTGGGTCCTCGCAGTCGAGGATGCGCTGCCACAGGTCCAGTTCGGCTGCCCGGTTCGCCGCCTCGTCGACCAGTCCGTGCGCCCACCGGCGCATGGACGTGCCGACCTGTTCGAGGACCGGTTCCTGGCCTGCCGAGATCTGCGCCCAGGCTGTCGCGAGGTCGGGGACGAGGATGCGCCACGACACACCGTCGACGACGAGGTGATGCGCGACGACGAGCAGGCGGCCGCCGGATTCCCCGGCGTCGAACCACACCACCTGCACCATGACGCCGGCCGCGGGATCGAGTCGGTCCAGCGCGGCGTCGAGTTCCGCGATCACCGTCGCCGCGAACGCCGGGGTTCCCGGGGCGGTGGACACGGGGACCCGGCGGATCAGGTCCTGTGCGTCGACCGCGCCGACCGGGCGGACGGCGAGGTGCGAGTCCTCGGCGGAGACGATCAGCTGCGCGCGCAGCATGTCGTGCCGGTCGAGGACGGCTTGGAACGTGGCGCTCAGGGGTTCGAGTTCGCGCAGGTTCGGCGGTGCGGTCAGCAGCGCCGACTGCGACATGCGGTTGAACTCGCCGCCCCGTTCGAGCAGCCACTTCGTGATCGGGGTGGTCGGCATGTCGCCGACTCCGCCACCGGGCAGTTCGTCGAGGACGACGATGTCGGCGGCCCCCACCCACGACGCCACCGCGGCGAGACCGGCAACGGTCTTGGCCTCGAACACGTCCCGCGGGGTCAGCACCACACCCGCCGCCTTCGCGCGGGCCACCAACTGGATCGACATGATGCTGTCGCCGCCGAGGGCGAAGAACGAGTCCTCGACACCGGCCGATTCCAGACCGAGGACCTCGGCGAACAGTCCGGCGAGCACCTCCTCCATCTCCGACACCGGCGCGCGGCCGGTCGACACCCGGGCGCCGAAGTCGGGTTCGGGCAGCGCGCGGCGATCCAGCTTGCCTGCGGGGGTGAGCGGCAACTCGTCGAGGACGATCAGCGCGGACGGCACCATGTACGGGGCGAGGAATCCGCCGACGAAATCGAGGACGGCTTCCGGGTCGAGTTCCGTGCCCGCCGTGGGGACGAGGTACCCGACGAGCCGGTTGGCTCCGGTGCTGCCCTTGTGCGCGGACACCACCGAACGGGCGACCCCCGGGTAGCGCGTGAGGGCGGTCTCGATCTCGCCGAGTTCGATGCGGAAACCGCGGATCTTCACCTGGAAGTCGCTGCGGCCCAGGTACTCGAGCTGGCCGGCACCGTTCCAGCGCGCCAGGTCGCCGGTCCGGTACATGCGGGCCCCGAGGCCGCCGTACGGGTTGGCGACGAAACGCTCCGCCGTCGTGCCCGCCCGGTCCTTGTAGCCGCGGGCCAGACCGGAACCGGTGACGTACAGTTCGCCGGTCACCCCGTTGGGCACCGGGTGCAGGCGTGAATCGAGCACCATCTCCCCGGTTCCCATCGGCGGACGGCCGATGGTGACGCCCTCACCGGGAATCATCGGTCCCGTCACGCTGGACACGACCGTCGCCTCGGTGGGGCCGTAGGCGTTGAACATCCGCCTGCCCCCGGTCACCCACTGCGCCACCAGCTCCGGCGGGCACACGTCGCCGCCGGTGGCGACACACTCGAGCTGGTCGAGGCCCGCGGGGTCCACGGACGCCATGGCCGCCGGGGTGATGAACGCGTGCGTGACCCGGCCTTCCCGGAGCACGTCGGCGAGTTCGGTGCCGCCGATGACGGACGCCGGAGCGATCACCATGGTCGCGCCGGAGCCGACCGCGAGCAGCAATTCCAGGATCGACGCGTCGAAGCTCGGCGACGAGAAGTGCAGCGTGCGCGACCGCGGCGTGACCCCGAAGCGGACGCGTTCGTCGGTGGCGAAGTTCGCCAGGCCGCGGTGGGTGACGACGACGCCCTTCGGGGTGCCGGTGGACCCGGACGTGTAGATCAGGTAGGCCGGGTTCTCCAGCGCGAGCGGGTGTGTCCGGTCGGCGTCGGTGACGACCGCGGCGGAGTGCGCGCTCACCTCGTCGTCGAATCCGGGTGCGTCGACCACGACGTAGGACGTGCAGTCCGGCAGCGTGGGACGGAACTCGGCGACGGTGAGCGCGAGCGCCGCACCGGAGTCGCTGAGCATGTGGACGATCCGGTCGGTCGGGTAGTTCGGGTCGACCGGGACGAACGCGGCACCGGTCTTGGCGACGGCCCACAGTGACAGCACCGACTCCGGCGACCGCGCCAGCGCCAGCGCCACCACCGATTCCGGGCCGATGCCGCGCCCGATCAGCAAGCGGGCGAGACGGTTCGACCGCTCGTCGAGATCGCGATACGTCACCTCACGGCCCTCGTAGGACAGCGCGGCCGCCTTGGGATCCACGGAGGCCGCGGCCGCGAGCAGTTCGGGCAGGGTCCGCGGTTCGGCGTCGGGCCCGTCCATCACCGGGGTGAGGGCCGCACGTTCGGACGCCACCATCAGGTCGATGTCACCGACGGCCATGCCCGGTTCGGACGTCACCGCGTCGAAGATCCGCTGCAGGTAGTCGGCGAAGCCGGCGATCGTGGACGCGTCGAACAGGCTCGACGCGTACGTGAAGGCCGCGGAGATCCCGGCGGGCTCCCCCGACACCCCGAATTCCTCGGTGAGGGTGAGTTGCAGGTCGAAGTTGGAGATGTCGGTGGCCAGGTCGAGGCCGGTGACGGTCAACCCGGGCAGCTCCAGCCGCGGGCGCTCGTTGTTGCGGAACTCGAGCACCACCTGGAACAGCGGCGAATGCGACGTCGCGCGTTCGGGTGAGATCGCGTCGACCAGCCGCTCGAACGGCAGATCCGCGTGGTGGAACGCGCTCAGGTCGGTGTCGCGGACCGTGGACAGTAGATCGGTGAACGTGCCGGCCGGTTCGACCGGGGTGCGCAACACCAGGGTGTTGACGAACATGCCGACCATGTCGTCCAGGGCGGCGTCGCCACGACCTGCGATGGGGGTGCCCACCGACACGTCGTCCGTGTCGCCCAGCCGCGCCAGGAGCACGGCGAGCGCCGCGTGCACGGCCATGAACACACTCGAATTGTGTTCGCGGGCAGTTGTGATCAACCGGCTGTGCACCTGCGGGTCGATGCTGAACGAGTGGATGCCGCCGCGCATCGACTGCTGCACCGGCCGGGGGTGGTCCGTCGGCAGCGCGAGGAGTTCCGGAAGCCCGGCGAGCGTGTGCGTCCAGTAGTCGAGCTGGGCGGCCAGCAGGCTGTCGGGGTCGTCGGCGTTGCCGAGCACCCGGTGCTGCCAGAGCGCGAAGTCGGCGTACTGCACCGGCAGCGGCGTCCAGTCCGGTGCCTGTCCCCCGGTGCGGGCCGCGTAGGCGGTCATCACGTCCCGGGCGAGCGGGGCCATGGAGAAGCCGTCGGCGCTGATGTGGTGGACGACGATGACGAGAACGTGCTCGCCGGGATCGGTACGGAACAGGGCGGCGCGCACCGGCACCGACACGGTGACGTCGAACCCGGCGCCCGCGAGTCGCGAGATGTGCTCGGGCAGTTCTGCTTCCGTCGTCGCGATCGGCGACAGATCGGGCACCACGTCCTCGGTCGGCAGGATCACCTGGACGGGTTCGCCCTCCACCATCGGGAACCGGGTGCGCAACGACTCGTGCCGGTCCATCACGTCGGCGACGGCGTCCTGCATCGCGTCCTCGTCGAGGTCGCCCGTCAACCGCACCGCGAGCGCGATGTTGTAGGCCGGGGAGTCGAGGTCGAACTGGTTGATGAACCACATGCGCTTCTGCGCCAGCGAGACCGGCAGTCGGTCGGGGCGCACCCCGGCCACCAGCGGCGGGCGTTCGGCCCCCTGCACGGCCTCGGATTCGATCCGGGTTGCCAGGGTCGCGACGGTCGGGGCGTCGAAGATCTCCCGGACCCCGATCCGGCTGCCCAGCGCGGCGTTCACCCGCGCCACCAGCCGGGTGGCCACCAGTGAGTTGCCGCCGAGGTCGAAGAAGCTGTCGTACACACCGATCCGGGGCGCGTCGAGCAGATCCGCGAAGATCGACGCGAGGATCTCCTCGATCGGGTTCCGCGGGGTGACGAATTCTGCGGACGGGCTGAGGAACTCCGGCTCGGGCAGGGCTCCCCGGTCCAGCTTGCCGGTCGCCCCGAGCGGGAACCGGTCGAGCACGATGATCCGGGTCGGCACCATGTAGGCGGGCAGCGCCTCCGCCGCCGCGTCGCGCACGACGGCGGTGTCGATGTCGGCGCCGGCCACGGGAATCACGTAGCCGACAAGGCTTTCGCCGGTGGCCTCGCTGCGGTGCACGGTCACGACCGCCTGCGCCACCGACGGGTGCGCCAGCACGGCCGCCTCGACCTCGCCGAGTTCGATGCGCTGACCGCGGAGCTTGACCTGGAAGTCGCGGCGTCCGATGTACTCGATGTTGCCGTCGGCACGCCAGCGGACGACGTCGCCGGTGCGGTACATCCGCTGTCCCGGCGCGCCGAACGGGTTCGCCACGAACCGGTCGGAGGTCAGATCGCTGCGGCCGACATAGCCGCGGGCCAGCTGGATGCCGGCCAGGTACAGCTCGCCGTGCACGCCGACCGGCACGGGGTGCAGCCGGGAGTCGAGGACGTACACCTGCGTGTTCCACACGGGCGCCCCGATCGGGACCGAGGCCCGGTCGCCTTCCGTGCACTCCCAGTAGGTGACGTCGACCGCGGCCTCCGTCGGGCCGTACAGGTTGTGCAGCGCCGCGGACCCGAATTCCCGGAACGCGTCGGCGGTGGCGGGCGGCAGCGCCTCACCACTGCAGAACACCTGGCGCAGCGAACCGCAGAGTTCCGGTTCGGCGCCTGCCGTGAACACCGCGAGCATCGACGGCACGAAGTGCATGGTGGTGACCTGGTGGTCGGCGATGATGTGGGACAGGTAGGTCGGGTCGCGGTGACCGTCCGGCGCGGCGAGGACGAGTCGCGCACCGACCTCGAGGGGCCAGAACAGTTCCCACACGGACACGTCGAACGTGACGGGTGTCTTCTGCAGCACCACGTCCGTGTGGTCCATCCGGTACGTGTCCTGCATCCACAGCAAGCGGTTCACGATCGCGCGGTGGCTGACGGCGACCCCCTTGGGACGGCCGGTCGATCCGGACGTGTAGATCACGTAGGCGGTCGAATCGGGGTGGATCGGACCGCCCCGCTCGGCGTCGGTGATCGGGGTACTCGGCCGCCGGGACAGGTTCAGGGTGTCGATCTCGATCACGGACGCACCGGCCGCGCCGTCGACGCCCTCGCACCGGTCGCGGGAGGAGGTGAGAACGCATGCGGGCTCGGCGCTCTCGATCACGTAGGCGATTCGCGAGGCGGGGTGATCGGGGTCGAGCGGAACGTACGCTGCCCCGGTCTTCTCGACCGCGTAGATCGCGATCATCAGCTCGAGTGAACGGCGCAGGGCGACGGCGACCCGGGATTCGGGTCCGACGCCGCGGGCAAGGAGTTCGCGTGCCAGCCGGTTGGCGCGGGCATCGAATTCCGCGTACAGCAGTTCCTCTTCGGCGAACACGACGGCCACGGCGTCCGGGGTCCGGGCCACCTGCGCCTCGAACAGGCCGACCAAGGTCGCCGAGTCCGGCACGGCGACGTCCGTGTCGATCCACTGCGCGAGCATCCGGTGGGTCTCGTCCGCACCGATCAGGTCGATATCGCCGACCTTCGCGTCCGAACCGGCGGTGACGGTCTCGAGCAAGGTGACGAAGCGTTCGGCCAGCGCCGTCATCGTCGGCGGGTCGAACAGTTCCGACGCGTACGAGAATTGGACGTCGATCGCACCCGGGGCGCCGGATTCCTCGGTGTGCTCGGTGAGGATGACCTGCAGGTCGAACTTGGCGGCGCCGGTCTCGAGGGCCTCGACCTCCACGTCGAGCCCGGGCAGCTCGAGCCGCGTGTTCGCGAATCCCTGCAGCACCAGCATCACCTGGAACAGCGGTGAATGTGCCTCGGAGCGGGTCGGCTTCAGTTCGTCGACGAGCCGCTCGTACGGCAGATCGGTGTTGCTGAACGCCTCCAGATCCACGGAGCGGGTGTGGGAGAGGATCTCGGGGAAGCTGCGATCGGGGTCGACGGTGGTGCGCAGGACGACGGTGTTGACGAACATGCCGACGACGTCGTCGAGTTGGCGTTCGCCACGACCGGAGACCGGGGATCCGATCGACACGTCGGACGAGCCGCTCGACCGGGACAGCAGGACCGCGAGGGCGGCGTGCACCACCATGAACAGGCTGGCGTCGTTGGCGCCCGCGATCTCGAGCAGCGCGGCGTGGATGCGCGCCGGGATCGAGAAGTCGGCGGTGGCGCCGATCATCGACTGCCGGGCCGGGCGCGGCCGGTCGGTCGGGAGGTCCATGACCTCGGGGGCGCCGTCGAGGGTGCGGGCCCAGAACGCCAGCTGGCGGGCGAGGAGGCTCGTCGGATCGTCGGGGGAACCGAGCAGCTCGCGCTGCCACACCGCGAAATCGGCGTACTGCACCTCGAGCGGTGCCCACTGCGGCGTGTCGCCTGCGGCGCGGGCGTGGTAGGCCACCATCACGTCCCGGGTCAGCGGTGTCATCGACAGGCCGTCGGCGGCGATGTGGTGTACCACGAACACCAGCACGTGATCGTCGGTCGCGGTGCGGTAGAGCTCCGCCCGGATCGGCGGTTCGACGGTGACGTCGAAACCGGTTGCGGCGTCGGCGATCAGGCGGGATTCGAGCTCGTTCTCGGCCACCTCGACCGCGTCGAGGTGCGGGCTCACCTCGGCGACCGGCAGAACCACCTGAATGGGACCGTTGGGGGTGTTCGGGAACACCGTCCGCAGCGACTCGTGCCGGGCGAGGACGTCACTCACCGCGGTCCGCAGCGCGTCCACGTCGAGCGTGCCGCGCAGCCGGATGCCGACGGGAATGTTGTATGCGGGCGAGGCCGTGTCGAGCTGGTTGATGAACCACATCCGCTGCTGCGCCAGCGACACCTGCACCGGGCCGGACCCGGCCCGCGGAGCGAGCACGGGGCGGGCGGAGGTGCGGGGCCCGAGAGCGTCGACGCGGGCACTGAGCAACGCGACGCTGGGCGCCTCGAACAGATCGAGCACCCCGATCTCCGTGCTCAGGGCCGCGTTGACCCGGGACACCACGCGAGTCGCGACGAGGGAGTCGCCGCCCAGGTCGAAGAAGCTGTCGTCGACGCCGATGCGCTCGACTCCCAGAAGCGCCGCGAACACCTCCGCGATCTGCATCTCGGTCGGGGTCACCGGCGCCCGATAGACGGTGGAGGTGGCCTCGAACTGCGGTTCCGGCAACGCCTTCCGGTCGAGTTTGCCCGCCGGGGTCAGCGGGACCTCGCGGAGCACCATCACCCGGGCGGGCACCATGTGCGCGGGCAGCGCGGCGGCGGCGTGCTCGAGGATGTCGCCGACGACGATGTCCGTCCCGTCCTCGGGGAGCACGTACGTCACCAGCACGGTGTCGCCGGACGGTGCGGTCCGTCCGACCGTGGTCGCGAACGCCACACTCGGATGCGAGCGGACGACGGCGTCGATCTCGCCGAGTTCGATGCGGAACCCGCGGATCTTCACCTGGAAGTCGGTGCGGCCCAGGTATTCCAGCTGTCCGGCAGCGTTCCACCGTGCCAGGTCGCCGGTGCGGTACATCCGCTCGCCGGGCGCCCCGTGGGGGTCGGCGACGAACCGTTCGGCCGTCGGGATCGACCGATTGTGGTACCCGCGTGCCACACCGTCACCGGTGATGTACAGCTCGCCGGGGACCCCTCTCGGGACGGGGTGCAACCGCGAATCGAGCACCAGCAGAGCGCAACCGCGGGACGGGCGGCCGATCGTCACCGGTTCACCGACCGTCAACGGTCCGGCCACGCTCGCGACGACGGTGGCCTCGGTCGGGCCGTATGCGTTGAACATGACCCGCCCCGGCGCCCACTGCGCCACCAGCGCAGGAGGACAGCTCTCACCACCGGTGACGACGCACCGGATGTGGTCGAGGCCGGTCGGATCGACGGATGCCAGCGCGGCGGGGGTCACGAACGCGTGCGTCACCCGTTCCCGACGCAACAGGTCCGCGAGTTCGGTACCGCCGTACACCGTCGACGGCGCCACCACCATCGTGGCGCCGGCACCCACCGCGAGAAGCAGTTCCAGGATGGACGCGTCGAAACTCGGTGAGGAGAAGTGCAGGGTGCGGGACTCCGCGGTCACGGCGAACCGCTGCCGCTCGTCCTCGGCGAAATTGGCCAGGCCGATGTGAGTGACGACGACACCCTTGGGTGTGCCGGTGGAACCGGACGTGTAGATCAGGTAGGCCGGATCCGCGGTCCGCAGCGGCCGCAGTCGGTCGGGGTCGGCGACCGTGCCGGCCGCGTGCTGCGCCAGGTCCCGGCCGAACGACGCGTCGTCCATCACGAACCACGGCGTGATCTCCGGCAGCGACGACCGGTGCGCCGCCACGGTGAGGCCGACGACCGCACCGGAATCGGTGAGCATGTGCTCGATGCGATCGGGCGGATAGTTCGGGTCGACCGGGACGAACGCGGCCCCGGACTTCGCGACCGCCCAGGTGGCCAGCACCGATTCGATCGACCGCGCGATCGCCAGCGCCACAACCGAACCCGGTCCCACACCGTGTCCGATCAGCATGCGGGCGAGACGGTCCGACTGCGCGTCGAGTTCGGGGTAGGTCAGGGTGCGTCCCTGGTAGGCG
The DNA here is from genome assembly GCF_048381435.1 of Rhodococcus mengyinensis. Lineage (NCBI taxonomy): Bacteria > Bacillati > Actinomycetota > Actinomycetes > Mycobacteriales > Nocardiaceae > Rhodococcus > Rhodococcus mengyinensis. The sequence continues at coordinate 46,067 of NZ_JBLWIT010000075.1, forward strand.
AGGGCGTCCCCGTCGCCGCCCGCCTCGACGGCGCGCGCGAGCAACGCGGGCAGCGTGCGGGGCTCGACCGACGGTTCGTCGCGGACCGGCGCGAGTTCCGCGTATTCGACCTGCTCGAGGAGGTCGACGTCCCCGATCGGTGCGGCGGGGTCCGCCGTCACCGTCTGCAGGATGCGAACGAAGCGCGCGGCCAGGGCCTCCGCGCCGGCGCGGTCCCACACGTCCGTCGCGAACCGCAACCGGCCGATGATGCCGCCCGTCTCCGATTCGGTGAGGGAGAACACGAGATCCAGCCCCAGCGCGCGGTGTTCGCGCTGGATCGGGCTGACCGTCACGTCCCCGGACGAGTAGTGCGGATGGCCACCGTCGGTGAATTCGAGCATCACCTGGAACAGGGGGGCGTGCGAGGGATCGGATTCGGCCCCGAGGGTGGCGACGAGATCGTCGAAGGGCAGCGCCGCATGCGCGAACGCGGCCCGGTCGGCGTCCCGGACCCGGCTCAGGTGGTCGACGAACGACGTTGCGGTGTCCACCTGCGACCGCAGGACGGTCTTGTTGAAGAATGCTCCGGCTTCCGGGTCGTCGGAGTCGGAAGCCTCGCGCCCGACGACCGGCGTTCCGATCACGACGTCGTCGGTGTCGCCCAGCCGGCCCAGGAGTACGGCCAGCGCGGCGTGCAGCGTGGTGAAGATCCCGGTGCCCGCCTCCTCGGCAAGCAGTGCCGCGCGGCGCTGCACGTCCGCGTCGACGGCGAACCCGACCACCTCGCCGGCCCCGGCCCGCTCAACCGGACGCGGCCGATCCAGTGGCAGTGCCGTCACCTCCGGCAGGCCGGCCAACTCCCGCTTCCAGAACGCGAGCTGGGCCTCCCGCTCGAGGAACCGCGCGCCGAGGCGCGCACTCTCGGCGTGAATGTCGGCGGTCCGTGTCTGCGGCTCGGCCGTGACGAACTCCTCGACCAGTTCCACGAACCTGCGGTGGTGGGCGCGCAACTCCTCCGAGCCGTACCGGTTGGGGTTGCCGCGGAAATCGAGGAGCGTCTGCCCGTCACCGCTCTGATAGATGTTGACCAGCAGGTCGTCCACAGGGCCCGATGTCACGATGTGGTACTCGCCCGTGACCGTGCCGAGAGTGAACGCCTGGTGGAACAGCATGACGTTCACCATCGGGCCGGCGAGGCCCTCCGCGGTCCCGGCGAGCCCGGCATCGCGGCGGATGTCCTCGAGGCTGCACCGCTGATGGCGTAGCGCACCCATCAGTTCGAGCTGCGTTCGCTGCACGAGCTCGGCCACCGTGTCCTCCGGGCGGACGGTGATCCGCAGCGGGGCGACGTTGACGAGCATGCCACCGGAACGCTGCAACGGCGCCGTGGTGCGCGCCGACACCGGCAGGTTGATGAGCACGTCCCGCTTGCCCGTCATCCGGGACAGATAGCAGGCGAACCCGGCGAGCAGTACCGCCGCCGACGTGGCGCCGACCCGCTGATCCGACTCTCCGAGGAAACCCAGTGCGGTGTCGGAGATCTTCGCGCTCTCGAGCCGGCTCTTCGCCGCCGCGGGCGCGTCGTGGGTGGCGAGCGTCGACCCGTGCTCGATGCCGACAATGCGTTCGGCCCAGTACAACCGGTCGTTCTCGAAGCGGCTCGACGCCCGGTACTTCTGGTCCAGCTCGTAGAGGTCGCGCAGATCCAGCGCACGGTTCGGTTCCGGTTCGGTGCCCTCGACCGCCGCCGTGTACAGCGCCGCGATCCGGTTCACCATGGTCATACCGCTGTATCCGTCGAGCGCGACGTGGTGAATCCTGGTGTACCACAGGTAGTGCTGCTCACCGACCTGGAGAACGTTCATCTCGACGAGCCGGTCCCGGGTGAGCCGGAGCGGCGTCGCGTAATCCTCGTCGATCCACACCTGCGCGGCAGCCATCGGGTCGGACTCGCCCCGGAAGTCGAGGAAGCCGATCGACGGGTCGATGCTGAAATCGACCGCCTGGTAGGGCTCCCCGTCGACGTCCAGCAGTCGCAGGAACGGCGACTGGAACTCCTGACCCGCCCGGACCGCCGCATCGCTCAACAGGTCCAGGTCGATCTCGCCCCGCAACTCGATGTACTGGGCGATGAACTTCGGAACGGTGGGGCTCAGTTGTTGGGCGAACCACATGCTGCGTTGCACCGAGGAGAGCGGGAAGGCCCCTTCGGGAACGTTCACATCTTCGGCGCCGTTATTCGGCTGCGGCGAATTCACAGTCGTCATCTCGTTCCCCCAGCGGGTAGAAGACCTTGGATGCGCAAGTCCTGCGCGTGAGACGGACCAACCGACACCGGTCTCCCACGCTGTACTGATCGTGCTGTACGCGTGGGCTCGGCGTGCGTCGATTCGTGATGTTCGTTTCGGAATCGCCATCGACGGGCGACGGTCGGACCGGTCGAGCAGAGTGCGTCCTACGCTCCCCCGCCTCTGTCCGAGGCTCAGCGGAAGCGTTCGGCCTCACGTGCGAGTTGCACGAGGTCGGCGCACAGAGACTCCACCTCATGGGCCGCCGCACCTTCGGCAACGGCTGTCGCCACGTCCTCGGCGGCACATCGAACCTGGAAAACCCGGTCGACCATGGCGGAGGCTTCCTCCGAGGTGAGCACCACCGCATCGGCGGGGATGCTCGTGCCCTTGACCTGGTTGCGCTGCTCGTATGCGCGCTGCCGGCAGGATTGGCGGCAGTACCGGCGGCGCCGCCCCATCCCTGTCTCGGCCACTTCCCGGCCGCACCACACACAGGAATCGGGTCTGCGGGAGGCGCCGGTCATGGTCAACCACCTTACTGCGCGGCGCCTCGAGGCCCGCCCGGTAAGATGTCGAGGTTGCATCTGCGCGGCGTGCGGGAACCAATCGGGAGGCCGTGGCGTTGTAGATGAGTGTGAACGCTTGGTTCTGGTCCAGGCGTACTCGCGCGGAGACGATCGAGGAGAGGACACAACCATGGCAGATCGCGTACTTCGAGGAAGTCGACTCGGAGCGGTGAGCTACGAGACCGACCGTGACCACGACCTCGCGCCCCGTCGGATGGCCAAGTACCGGTGCGACAACGGTGAGGTCTTCGACATTCCCTTCGCCGACGATGCCGAGATTCCCGGCACGTGGCTGTGCCGTAACGGCCTCGAGGGAACCCTGGTAGAGGGCACTGCGCCCGAGGCCAAGAAGGTCAAGCCGCCGCGTACCCACTGGGACATGCTGCTCGAACGCCGTTCCAAGGAGGAACTGGAGGAGCTGCTGAAGGAGCGCCTCGACCTGCTGAAGGCGAAGCGCCGCGGAGCCTGACACAGGCAACCGAACCGTACGAACGCCGTCTCGGCTCTGCCGGGGCGGCGTTCGCCGCGTCCGGGGAGACTGCGACCCCGGCTTCGGCGCGGACGGGGTGTTCGACACGGACAAGCTTCTGTTCGTCACTGGGCTGGTCACCGTCTCGACAGGACTCATCCAAGTACTCCGATCTGCTGAACGCGGGCGCGTTACATTCCGAGCACACAAAGCACCGAGCGTCACGCCCCGAACACGCAGTCGAAGAAACCACGTATGACCGACCTCTCGGGCTTCCGTACCATTTGAGAGGTAGGTCACATGACCGCTCTCAATCTACTATTCGGTACCGCGGAGTCAAGGGTTTGGTCTTCTCTTCGGGTAAATCTCACACCTGGGGTATGAAATCGGCACCCCGAAACCACGACCGGTCGGGCGTCCACGACATTCGGGGTGGTCAACCGCTCGTTTTCCGTACAACCACTCACATTTCGTGGTATTCCCCCATCACCGCCCAAACCAAACCTTCCGGTCTGTCGGGCGGTGATGCGGTCAGCGCACCGAGTGCGGCCGGTTCGCGCTGTCGTCGGGATCGCTGTCCCTGCCGGTGTCGGGCGCGGCGTGCCGCGGCCGACGATGCGAACGCTCGAGGTGCGGTGCGATCGCGGCGAGAGCAGCCGGCGTCGTCATCGTCCAGTGCGTCGCGTCCACCGGATGCTCGTCGATGCTCCCGCGCACGAACTGGCCCCAGCAGGTCACCGGGTCCACGTGGAAACCGTCGTCCAGGGCGGCGGTGAAGAACACCAGATCGCCGTCGAACACCCTCGGCCGGTGTGCGTCGATCAGTGCGGGGGCTCGCAGCGCATTGCCGTAGATCCGTTCGAGTTCCGAAGCGGTCAGCGCCCCCAGCGGCCCTCCGACGACCCGCAGCAGCGCCGCCGCCCGCTCGGCGTCGAACTGTCCGTCCGGCGCGAGTTCGTCGAGCACGCTGTCGTCCGGGAGGTCCAGGCCGACACCGCCGAGAAGATCCGCGGTGGTCGCGGAATTCTCCACGCTGCGGTCGATCCCGACATAGCTGTCGAGGAGCCCCAGCAGACGCACCTCTTCACCGGCGTCCTGCAACTGCACGGCCATCTCGTGAGCGATGACCCCGCCCAGCGACCACCCCACCAGGTGGTACGGGCCGTGCGGCTGGACCGAACGGATCTCCCGGACGTAGCGGGCCGCGAAGTCGGTGATCGTCTCCAGGTGCGGCTCGTCCTCGGTCAGCGCGGGCGACTGCAGCCCGTAGATCGGCCGGTCCTGGGTCAGCTCGCGGCCGAGCCCCGCGTAGCTCCAGGCGAGCCCGATGAACGGATGGACACAGAACAGCGGCTCCGCCGTCCCTCTCGTGCGGATCGGGAGCAGCACGTCGAGTGACGCACCGGCACCGTCCACCCCGTCGTTCGTCCACTTCTGGATGCGTTGTCCCAGCGACTGCGGGGTGGGGTCGCTGAACATCCACTGCAGCGGGAAGTCGATTCCCAGCTCGGACCCGAGCGCGGATGCGACCCGGGTGGCGATCAGCGAGTTGCCCCCGAGGTCGAAGAAGCTGTCCGTCACTCCCACGCGGTCGATGCCGAGCACGTCGGCGAACACCGTCGCGACAGCACGCTCGGCCGCCGTTCGCGGCGCCTGGTACTCGTCGGCCGCCGACCGGACGGCCGGTGCGGGCAGGGCCTTGCGGTCGAGTTTGCCGTTCACCGACAGCGGCAGGGTGTCCAGGTGCACGACGCGCGCCGGGATCATGTACGACGGGACGCGGGCCGACAGGTATGCACGCACGTCGGACCAATCGGCCGCGCGCCGGCCCACCAAGTACGCCACCAGCGCTTCTTCGCCGCGGTCGTCGCGGTGCACCACCACAACCGCCTGCGACACGTCCGGATGGGTCTCGAGCGCCGTCTCGATCTCCCCCAACTCGATCCGCTGACCGCGCAACTTCACCTGAAAATCGGTACGACCCAGATAATCCAGCGCACCATCGGTGCGGCGACGCACCAGATCACCCGTGCGGTACATCCGCCCACCCGTCACATGCGGATTCGCCACGAACCGATCCGCCGACAGATCCGCCCGGTTCAGATATCCCCGCGCCAGCTGATCCCCCGCCAGATACAACTCCCCCGCCACCCCGTTCGGCACCGGATGCAACCGGGCATCGAGCACATGCACCTGCGTGTTCCACACCGGACGCCCGATCGGCACCGTCACCGTGTCCGCCGCACCGGTCTCCCAGTACGTGACGTCGACCGCGGCCTCCGTCGGCCCGTACAAGTTGTGCAGATCGGCACCACTGACCGCCCGGAACCGCGACACCTGCTCCGGCGTCAACGCCTCCCCCGAACAGAACACCAACCGCAACGAATCACACTGCGCCGCAGCAGGTTCGGCAGTGAACACCGACAGCATCGACGGCACGAAATGGGTGGTCGTCACGTGACGTTCCTGCATCAGCCCTGTCAGATACCGCGGATCGCGGTGTCCGTCCGGCGCGGCGATCACCACGGAGGCTCCCACCTGCAGCGGCCAGAACAGCTCCCACACCGATACGTCGAACGTCACCGGAGTCTTCTGCAGAACGACGTCCGCACTGGTCAGGGTGTATTCGTGCTGCATCCACAGCAGGCGGTTCACGATCGCACCGTGGGTGACCGCGACGCCCTTCGGCCGGCCCGTCGACCCGGACGTGAAGATCACGTACGCCGTGTTCGCCGGGGACAGCGGCCACAGCCGGTCCGCATCGGTGACGGGCGAGTCGTCGAAGCCGGAGAAATCCTCGGACGCGACGTCGATGACGGGGACCGATCCGCCGCCGGGGAGTCCGGCACCGCTGACCAGGACACATGCCGGCCGTGCGGTGTCGAGTACATACGCGGTGCGCTCGGCCGGATGGTCCGGATCCACCGGCAGGTAGGCGCCACCGGCCTTCACGACGGCGTAGATCGCGACGAGCAGATCGATCGACCGGCGCATCGCGACCGCCACCACCGACTCGGGGCCGACGCCCTGCTCGATCAGTCCGCGCGCCAGCCTGTTCACGCAGGCGTCGAAGTCGGCGTACGTCAACTCGTCCCGGTCGAAGATCACCGCGATCCGGTCGGGGTCCGCCGCGACCCTCGTGTCGAACAGCGACGCCAGGGTCCCGGCGGGCACCTCGTGCGATGTCGCGTTGGTGCCGGCGATCTGCTTCCGTTCGCCGCTGCCGAGGACATCGATGTCGCCGACCGCGGTGTCCGGACTGTCGGCGGCCGCCCGCAGAATCTGCAGGAACCGCTGTCCGAACACGTGCATGGACGGCTCGTCGAACAGGTCGGAGGCGTACGTGAGGCGGGCCGCGATCCCGTCCGGACTTCCCGCCGAGTCGAACTGCTCCATCAGGGTGAGCTGCAGGTCGAACTTGGCGATGTCGACGTCGAAGTCGACGCCGCTCATCGACAGGTCACCCAGTTGAAGTGTCGCCTGGTCGAGGTTCTGGAACGTGAGCATCACCTGGAACAGGGGATGCCGCCCGGTGGACCGCGACGGATTGACGACCTCCACAAGGCGCTCGAACGGGACGTCCGCGTGGGAGAAGGCGGCGAGATCGGTCTCGCGCACGTCGGCGACCAGTTCGGCGAAGGTCCGGCCTCCGTCGACCTGCTGGCGCAGGACCAGCGTGTTGACGAACATCCCGATCAGGTCGTCGAGCTCGCGTTCGCCTCGGCCCGCGACGGGGGTGCCGATGGCGATGTCCCCGGTGCCGGAGAGTCGGCTCAGCAGCACCGCGAGCGCCGAGTGCACGAGCATGAACAGGGACGCGTTCGCGTCCCGCGCCGTACCCAGGAGCGTGCCGTGCAGTTCGGCCGGCACGGCGAAGTCGACGGTGCCGCCCCGGTACGACGCGACCGCGGGACGCGGGCGGTCGGTGGGCAGGTCCAGCTGATCCGGTGCGCCCGCGAGGGTCTGCGTCCAGAACGCGAGTTGCCGTGCCGACACCGATTCGGGATCGGCCTCGTCGCCGAGAAGCGCCCGCTGCCACAGCGCGTAGTCGGCGTACTGCACCGGCAACGGCGCCCAGTCGGGCGTGGTGTCCGCCGACCGCGCCGCGTACGCCGTCATCACGTCCCGCACCATCGGTGCCATCGACCAGCCGTCGCCGGAGATGTGATGGACCACCAGGGCGAGAACGTGTTCCGTCGGAGAGATGCGGAAGATCCGCACCCGCACCGGAACCTCCGTGGTGACGTCGAATCCGGTGGTCACCAGGCCGGCGATCTGAGCGGGCAGCGCAGCCTCGTCCGTCGCGACGACGGACAGCTCGCCCCCTACCCGGTCGACGGGCAGGATCACCTGGTGCGGGCCGTCCGCGGAGTCCGGGTACACCGTCCGCAGCGACTCGTGCCTGCGGACGACGTCGGCGACCGCATGCTGCAGTGCGTCGACGTCCAGCGCGCCCGACAGGCGAACCGCCGCGGGAATGTTGTGCACCGCGGAGTTCGGGTCGAACCTGTTGAGGAACCACATCCGGCGTTGCGCCGACGACAGCGGAATCCGTTCGGGGCGCACCGCCGGTGTCAGCGCCGGGCGGGCGGGTGCGGTCGCCTCGATCGAATCCAGTAGTGCCGCCAGGGCGGCGAGGGTGGGCGCCTCGAACAGGGTTCGAATCTCCACGCGGCGCCCGAGCCGCTCGGACAGCCGGGCGACCACCCGGGTGGCGACGAGGGAGTTGCCACCGAGGTCGAAGAAGTTCGCGGCGGCACCGACCTGGTCGACGCCGAGCACGTCGGCGAACACGGCGGCAACCGCTTCCTCCGTGGGCGTCGCGGGAGCGCGATATTCGTCTGTCGCCGAGGCGAAGTCGGGCGCAGGAAGGGCCTTGCGGTCGAGTTTGCCGTTCGAGGTCAGGGGTAGTTGCGCGAGCACGACGAGGGCGGCGGGCACCATGTAGCTCGGCACCGCCGCGCCGACAGTGGCGAGAACCGCGGCGGAGTCGACGGCGGCGCCGTCCTCGGGGACGACGTACGCGATCAGGGCGGTCCCGGTGTGCGGGTGCTGGTGGGCGACGACGACGGCCTGCCCCACCGCCGCGCTCGACACCAGGGCGGACTCGATCTCGCCGAGTTCGATGCGGAACCCGCGAACCTTCACCTGGAAGTCGGAGCGCTCGAGGTACTCGAGGACACCCCTGCTGTCCCGGACGCGCCAGCGGACCACGTCGCCGGTGCGGTAGAGCCGCGAACCGGATGCGCCGAAGGGGTTGGCCACGAAGCGTTCGGCCGTCAGATCCGCGCGAGCGACGTAGCCGCGGGCCAGTTGCTCACCGGCCAGGTACAGCTCACCCGCCACCCCGACGGGGACCGGGTTCAGCCGGGCATCCAGCACGAACACCTGCGTGTTCCACTCGGGTCCGCCGATGGGAACGGTGTCGATGTCGCCGGCGGTGTGTGTCCAGGCGGTCACGGACACGGCGGCCTCGGTGGGCCCGTACAGGTTGTGCAGCGCGACGGTCCCGAACCGGCGGCGGAAGCGGGCGGCGGTGTCGACGGGCAGCGCCTCGCCGATGCACAGCACCCGCCGCAGGGCCGGCTGCTCCCCGGCATCCGCCAGGAAGGCCTCCAACAGGGACGGCACGAAATGTGCTGTCGTGACGCACTGCTGACGCATCAGGTCCGCCAAGTAGGCCGGGTCGCGGTGACCGTCCGGGCGGGCGATGACCAGTCGGGCGCCCGTGGTCAGCGGCCAGAACAGTTCCCACACCGACAGGTCGAACGTGACGGGTGTCTTCTGCACGACGGCGTCGGTGGTGTCGAGCGGGTATTCGTGCTGCTTCCAGCGGAGTTGGTTCGCGATGGCGGCGTGAGTCACGGCGACCCCCTTGGGGCGGCCGGTGGACCCGGACGTGAAGATCAGGTACGCCGTGTTCTCCGGCCGCAGCGGGGCGAGGCGATGCGCATCGGTCACCGGTTCGCGGGGCGAGCCGGCGAGGTCGATGCTGTCGATCTCGATGACCGGGACGTTCACGGAGGCGAACCCGTCCGAGGACGTGGTGAGGATGCACGTCGGGCGTGCGGTCGCGAGCACGTAGGCGAGTCGGTCGGCCGGATGGGTGAGATCGATCGGCAGGTACGCGCCGCCGGCTCGCAGCACCGCGTACATCCCGACCAGCAGTTCGATCGACCGGTTCATCGCCAGTCCCACCACGGATTCCGGTCCCACCCCGCGAGCGATCAGCCGGTGGGCGAGGGCGTCGACACGGCGGTCGAACTCTGCGTACGTCAGTTCGGTGCCCTCGAAGAACACCGCGGCCTTGTCGGGGGTGCGCGACACCTGGGCGGAGAACAGTTCGGCGAGCGTCGTCGGCGGCAGATCGACGCCGCTGTCGTTGAAGTCGGCGAGGACCGACTGCCGTTCGGGGCCGTCGAGGAGGTCGATGGCCCCGACGGCCACGTCCGGATCCTGTACGACCGACTCGAGGACGCGGGTGAAGCGTTCCGCGAACGCCCGCACGGTGGATTCGTCGAAGAGGTCGGTGGCGTAGGTGAACTGGGCCTCGATCACGTCCGGGGATCCGTCGGCGTCGTGCTTCTCCGACAGTGTCAGGTGCAGATCGAAGTTGGAGATCGTGTTCGGTACGTCGAGTCCCTCGACGTGCAGTCCGGGAAGCTCGAGCGTGGTGGTGGCGAGGTTCTGGAACGAGAACGCGACCTGGAACAGCGGGTGGTGCGCGCGGGACCGGGCCGGGTTCAGCACGTCGACGAGGCGCTCGAACGGAATGTCGGAGTGCGCGAACGCATTCAGATCGACAGACCGCGCGTCGGCGAGGCTGTCGGCGAACGAACTCGCGAGGTCCACGTGGGTGCGCAGCACCAGGGTGTTCACGAACATCCCGACGAGTTCGTCGAGGGATTCCTCACCGCGGCCGGCGATGGGTGCGCCGACGGCGATGTCGGACTCGTTGCTCAGTCGCGCGAGAAGCACCGCGAGCGCGGTGTGCATCACCATGAACAGGGACGTGTTCCGGCCGCGGGCGAGCGCCAGCAGGGCGCGGTGGGTGCCGGCGCCGATGGTGAACGGCACGTGCGCGCCCCGGTGCGACGCGACCGCGGGACGGGGACGGTCGGTCGGCAGGGACAGCCGGTCCGGCAGACCCTCCAGTGTGCGGGTCCAGTAGGCGATCTGAGCGGCGGCGACAGATTCGGGATCGGCCTCGTCGCCGAGGAGTTCCCGCTGCCACAGGCTGTAGTCGGCGTACTGCACCGGCAGCGGCGTCCAGCGGGGAACGTGTCCCTCGGCGCGGGCGGTGTAGGCGAGCATGACGTCGCGGGCCAGCGGGGCGAGCGACCAGCCGTCACCCGAGATGTGGTGGGCGACCATCACGAGCACGTAGTCGTCGGCGCCGACGCGGTACATCCGGGCCCGCAGGGGCACGTCCGCGGTCACGTCGAAGCCCGTCGTGACGAGTGCGAGCACCCGCTCGAGGACGTCGTCGGGGTGCGCCGTCACCGGTGTCAGGTCGGGCACCGCGTCCCCGGCGGGCACGATCACCTGGTGCGGACCGTCGGCGGAGTCGGGATAGACGGTGCGCAGCGCCTCGTGCCGCCCGACGAGATCGGCGATCGCGATCTGCATGGCACGCAGGTCCACCTCGCCCGACAGCCGGAGCGCGACCGGCAGGTTGTAGGCGGGCGATGCGGTGTCGAACTGGTTGATGAACCACATCCGCTGCTGGGCGAGCGACAGCGGAATGTGTTCGGGCCGGGGCTTCGCCGTCAGCGCGGGGCGCCGCACACTGTGGGCGGTGGTCTCGGTGATACGTGCCGCGAGCGCGGCCACGGTCGGCGACTCGAACACTTCACGGACCCCGACGTGGACGTCGAGTGCCGCGTTGATCCGCGACACCACCTGGGTGGCGAGCAGCGAGTTGCCGCCGAGGTCGAAGAAGCTGTCGTGGATGCCGATCTCCGGCAATGCGAGGATGTCCGCGAAGATACCGGCGACGATCACCTCCATCGGGTTCCGCGGTGCCTCGAATGTCGTGGCCGCGGCGGCGAAGATCGGCTCGGGCAGCGCGGCCCGGTCGAGCTTGCCCGCCGGGGTGAGCGGCAGGGCGTCGAGGAGGGTGACGGAGGCGGGAACCATGTAGGCGGGCAGGGTGCGTCCGACGAAGTTCGCGACCTCGACCCGGTCCACGTCTTCACCGGTGAACGGCAGCACGTACGCGACGAGGGAGGTCTCCCCGTTCGGGTGCTCGTACCCGACCGTGGTGGCGTACTCGATCTGCGGGTGTGCGGTGAGCGCGGCATCGATCTCGCCGAGTTCGATCCGGAATCCGCGGATCTTCACCTGGTGGTCGGTGCGGCCGACGAAATCGAGGACGCGGTTCTCCCGCCACCGGACGAGGTCGCCGGTGCGGTACATCAGGTCGCCGGGCTCGCCGTACGGGTCGGCGACGAAGCGTTCGGCGGTCAGTCCCGGCCGTCCGAGGTAGCCGCGGGCGAGGCTCGGGCCTCCGACGTACAGTTCGCCCGGCACACCCACCGGCACGGGGCGCAGCCGGCCGTCCAGCACGAGTGCCCGCACTCCGCGGCTCGGGCCGCCGATGGTGACCGGTTCGCCGGCGCGGAGGGGTTCGGTGATGGACGACATGATCGTCGCCTCGCTGGGGCCGTACGCGTTGACCATGCGACGCCCGGGCGCCCAGCGGGCGACCAGTTCCGGTGGGCACACGTCACCGGCGACCACGACCACGGCGAGGTCGTCGAGCCCGTGATGGTCCACCGACGCCAGCGCCGCCGGAGTGGAGAACGCATGGGTGACGTGTTCCGCGGCGAGCAGTTCCGCGAGTTCCGATCCGCCGTAGATCGTGGGCGGGGCGATGACCATCGTGGCTCCCGCGCCGAGTGCCATCAGCATCTCGAACACCGAGGCGTCGAAACTCGGGGACGCGAAATGCAGTGTCCGCGAACGGGAGGTGACCCCGAGGAGCTCACGCTCGTCGGTCACCAGATTGATCAGACCGCGATGCGTGACTGCGACTCCCTTGGGCCGGCCGGTGGACCCCGACGTGTAGATGACGTACGCCACCTGGTCGGACAGGATCGGGCGCATGCGGTCGCGGTTGGTGAGCGGCAACCGGGATTCGTGGGTGCAGCGCACCTCGACCGCCGGGTCGTCGAGGAGCATCCAGCGGATCAAGTCCGGGAGCAGATCCTGTTTCGCGGACACGGTGATCCCGACCATCGCCCCGGAGTCCTGCACCATGTGCAGAATGCGGTCCGCGGGATAGCCGGGGTCGACGGGCACGAACGCGGCACCGGTCTTGGCCACCGCCCACACGGCCACCACGGATTCGACGGACCGCGGCAGTGCCAGCGCGACCCGGGTTTCGGGTCCCACTCCCCTGTCGACGAGCAACCGGGCCAGCTGATTCGACCGTTCGTCGAGGTCCCGGTACGTGAGGCTCTCTTCGTCGAAGACGACGGCGGGTCCGTCCGGTGCCGCGGCGACGGCGTCGGCGAGGATCTCGGGCAGCATCTGCACCGGTCGCGGGTCGGCGCCGCGCACCGGGGTGAGCGCCGCGTATTCCTCGTCGCCGAGGACCGGAATGTCACCGATCGGCCGCTGCGGGTCGGCGACGACCGCCTCGAAGATCCGCCGCAGCCGGGTCGCGTACTCGGCGGCGGTGCTCTCGTCGAAAATGTCTGTCGCGTAAACCAGTTCGGCGTCGATGCCGGCGCCCTCGGAGGCGGCGTCGAGCCGCTCGGTGAGCGTGAAGTGCAGGTCGAACTTCGCGATGCTCGCGTCGAGGGTGATCGGCTCCACCGACAGCCCGTCCAGTTCGAGTCGGTCGGCGGAGACCGCCTGCACGCCTAGCGCCACCTGGAACAGCGGGTGGTGCGAGGTGGAGCGGACCGGGCTGAGTACCTCCACCAGCCGCTCGAACGGCAGGTCCGCGTGGGCGAACGCCTCGAGGTCGACATCCCGGGCCTGTTCGAGCAGCGACACGAACGACGCCCCCGGGTCCAGCGTCGTGCGCAACACGAGGGTGTTGACGAACATGCCGATGATGTCGTCGAGTTCCACCCGGCCGCGACCGGCGATCGCCGTGCCGACGGTGATGTCGGAGCTGGTGCTGAGCCGGCCCAGCAGGACGCTGAGCGCGGCGTGGGCGACCATGAAGATGCTGGCGCCGTGCGCGCGTGCCAGCTCGGCCAGGGCCCGGTGCGTGTCCGCGTCCAGGGTGAAACGCGTTGCCGCACCCCGATGCGACGGAACGGCCGGCCTGCCCCGGTCGCCCGGCAGGTACAGCTGGTCCGGGACACCGGCGAGTGTCCGGGTCCAATACTCGAGCTGGGCGGCGGCGAGGCTGCCCGGGTCGGATTCGGCGCCGAGCACCTCCCGCTGCCACAGCGCGTAGTCGGCGTACTGCACCGGCAGCGGTGCCCAGGTGGGCGCACGGCCTGCCGCGCGGCTCGAGTACGCGATCATCACGTCCCGGATCAGCGGTTCCATGGACACGCCGTCGGCAGAGATGTGATGGACGACGAGAGCGAGCACGTGCTCGGTGTCGCCGAGCGAGTACACCTTCACCCGCAGTGGCACGGCTTGGGAGACGTCGAAGCCGGTCAGCAGGAACTGCTCGAGATCCGCGCGTAGCCCGGTCTCGTCCACGCGGACCGGTGCGGCGTCGGGGGTGAACTCTCCGGGTTCGAGGATCACCTGGTGCGGTCCGCCCCGGGAATCGGGGAAGACGGTCCGCAGCGATTCGTGCCGGGTGATCAGATCGTCGATCGCCGCGGCCAGCGCCGCTGTGTCCAGCGGTCCGGTGAGCCGGACCGCGGCGGGCAGGTTGTATGCGGGCGAGGACATTTCGAACTGGTTGAGAAACCACATCCGCTGCTGCGCGAGTGAGAGGGGGATCCGGTCGGGGCGGACCGCCGCCGTCAAGGGTGCGATCGCCGTGGTCGGACCGTGCCCGTCGAGTCGCCCGGCCAGAGCCGCGACGGTGGGGGCGTCGAACACGTCGCGGATGGCGACGCGTGTCTCCGTCGCGACCCCGATGCGGGTGCTGAGCTTGGTGGCGGACAGGGAGTTGCCGCCGAGTTCGAAGAAGTTGTCGTCGACACCGACCCGGGGGACGCCGAGGAGTTCGGCGAAGATTCCGGCGACGATGCGTTCCGACTCGGTGCGTGGCGCCGTGTACTCCGCCTTCACGGTGAACACCGGCGCGGGCAACGCGTTCTGGTCGACCTTCCCGTTCGGTGTCAGCGGTAGTTCCGCCAGCGTGATCAGCAGCGACGGAATCATGTAGGAGGGCAGGCTGCCCGCCGCCTCGGCGAGGACGGCGTCCCGGTCCAGTGTGCTTCCGCGCCGCGGCACGACGTACCCGACGAGGTGATCGCCGGTGTGCGGGTCCGAATGCGGGACGACGATCGCCTGGTCCACGTCTTCGTGCCGAAGCAGTGCCGACACGATTTCGCCGAGTTCGATGCGGAATCCGCGGACCTTCACCTGGAAGTCGGTGCGCCCGAGGTACTCGAGCCGGCCGTCCGCGTTCCAGCGGACGAGGTCGCCGGTGCGGTACAGGCGCGCGCCCGACGTGGAGAAGGGGTCGGCGACGAACCGTTCGGCGGTGAGGTCGGGGCGGCCCAGGTATCCGCGGGCGAGCTGGACTCCACCGAGGTACAGCTCTCCCGCGACACCGACCGGAACCGGACGCAGGCGGCCGTCGAGGACGAGGGTGCTGGTGTTCCAGACGGGCAGACCGATCGGGACGGTGTCGGAGTTGTCGGACCGCGCCGCGAAGAAGGTGGTGGTCACCGCCGCCTCGGTGGGTCCGTACGTGTTGTCGATTTCCGCGGGATGGGACGCCCGGAAGTCGTCGATCGTCTCCGGCGACACTGCTTCGCCGCCGACCAGCACCTGCCGCAGCGCGGGCAGGTCGTCGAGCCCGGGGATGGACGTCACGGCCGCCAGCATCGCCGGCACGAAGTGCACGACGGTGACGCCGTGTGCGCGGAGGACGTCCGTGAGGTACTCGGGGTCGCGGTGCCCGTCGGCTTCGGCGACGACGAGCCGCGCGCCGGAGACGAGCGGCGCGAAGCACTCCCACACCGACACGTCGAACGTCACCGGGGTCTTGAACAGCATGGTGTCGGCGGTGCTCAGCGCGTACTGCGCACGCAGCCACTCGAGTTGCGCCGCGATCGCCGCATGGGAGACGGCAACCCCCTTGGGCCGTCCCGTGGAACCGGACGTGAAGAGGACGTACGCCGTGTTGTCCGCGCGCAGCGGTGCGACGCGTTCGTCGTCGCGGATCGGCTCCGCACCGAACTCTGCCGGGTCCGCGTCTGCGGGGACGATCGCCCGCACCCCGTACCGTGTCGTCCCGGTCTGTGCGAGCAACGCGCTGCTCGTGAGCACCACGGACGCGCCGGACTGTTCGACGATGTCGCTGTTGCGCTGCGCCGGTTGACCGGGATCGAGTGGGGTGTAGGCGCCGCCTGCCCTCACCACGGCGTGGACGGCGACGAGCAGGTCGAGCGACCGCGGGATCTCCACCGCCACCACGACATCGGGTCCCACTCCGTCGCCGATGAGCCTGCGCGCGAGGCGGTTCGCCCGAGCATCGAACTCGGCGTAGGTCAGTGCCTCGTCGTGCCAGAGCACCGCGGGGGCGTCCGGTGTCGTCCGTGCCTGGTCGTCGAGGAGACCGGCGAGGGTGCGCTGCGCCGTGTCCCGGGTCGCGCCGTGTGACAGGGCGAGCAGACCCAGCCGGGCATCGTTGCCGAGCAGGTCGAGGTCGCCGACCGTGGTTCGAGGATCGTGGGTCACTTCGATCAGGACCCGGAGGAAGGACTCGCCGATCCGCAGTGCGGTGTCCTCGTCGAAGAGGTCCTTGGCGTAGCCGAGCTCGAGATCGAGACCGGTCGGGTTCCCCTCCTCGTCGTGGCGTTCGCCGAGCACGAAGTTGAGATCGAACTTGGCGATCGGCGATTCGATCTCGAGTGCGGACACCTCCAGTCCCGGCAGTTCGAGCGTCGGGGTCTGCAGGTTCTGCAGTGCGAGCGCCACCTGGAACAGCGGGTGGAACGCGGAGGAACGGGTCGGGTTGATCGCGTCGACCAGCTGCTCGAACGGCACGTCGACGTGGGAGAACGCCTCGAGGTCGACGCGCCGGACCTGCTCGAGCAGTTCGGCGCCCGTCGATTCCGGTTGCACGTCGGTGCGCAGCACCAGGGTGTTGACGAACATGCCGACGAGTCCGTCGAGGGACTGCTCCCCGCGACCCGCGACGGATGTTCCGATGGCGATGTCCGGGCCGGCCCCGATCCGCGACAGGAGCGCGGCGAGCGCGGTGTGTACGACCATGAACAGGCTGGCGTGGTGGGTGCGCGCCACGTCCAGCAGTCGCAGGTGGCTGTCGCCGCCCAGGGCCAGTCGTACCGTGCCGCCGAGGTTCGACGGAGCGGGCGGTCGGGGGCGGTCGGTGGGTAGTTCCACCTGATCCGGCAGACCCGCGAGTGTTCGCTTCCAGTAGGCGATCTGGCCGGCGGCCAACGACTGCGGATTCTGCTCGTCGCCCAGCAGTTGCCGCTGCCACACGGCGTAGTCCGCGTACTGCACCGGCAAGGCGTTCCAGGCCGGGGCGTCACCGGCGGTCCGGGCCGCGTAGGACGTCATGACATCGGAGGCGAGGGGGATGAACGACCAGCCGTCCGCCGAGATGTGGTGGACGACGAACAGCAGGATGTGCTCCGAGCGGCTCTCGCGGAACAGGTGGACCCGCAACGGGACGTCGATGGTGACGTCGAACCCGGCGGACGCGTGCCGCAGGATCGCACCGCTGAGGTCTTCACCGGACAGGCGTGACGGCGTCAGATCGAGGGAGATCGACTCCACCGGGACGATCACCTGATGCGCCCCGGTCTCGGTCGCCGGGTAGACGGTGCGCAGCGCCTCGTGCCGCTCGAGGACGTCGCCGAGCGCGGCACGCAGGGTCGCGACATCGATCCTGCCGGACATGCGCAGCGCGAGCGGGATGTTGTACGCGGCCGAGGAGGTGTCGAACTGGTTGAGGAACCACATGCGTTGCTGTGCCGGCGACAGCGGGATCGTCGCGGGCCGCTCACCGGCGACGAGGGCAGGCCGCTCGACCGTCGTCTCGGACAGCGCGGCGATGGCAAGTGCGCGCACGGTGGGGTTGTCGAACAGGGTGCGGACGGAGATGCGTCTACCCAGCGCCGCACCGACCCGGGAGATGACCTGGGTGGCGGACAGCGAGTTGCCGCCGAGGTCGAAGAAGTTGTCGTCCAGCCCGATCGACGGCTCCCCCACCACGTCGGCGAAGACGGCGGCGATCGCCTGCTCGGCCGGGGTCTGCGGCGCCGTGAACTCATTGCGGCGCGCGAAGACGGGTGCGGGCAGGGCGTTGCGGTCCAGTTTCCCCGCCGGGGTCAGCGGCAACGACTCCAACACCATGATCGCCGACGGCACCATATACCCCGGCAACCGCTCCCCCACGAACTCGGCGAGTGCACGGGTTTCGACGTCAGTTCCAGGCGCCGAAAGCACGTACGACACCAGCCGACTGCTGCCACTCCCGTCGTCATGGCCGACCGTGTGGGCGAACTCCACCACCGGATGCGCCGCCAACACGGCGTCGATCTCCCCCAACTCGATCCGGAACCCCCGGATCTTCACCTGAAAATCACTACGCCCCAAAAACTCCAAAACCCAGGTGCCGTCCGGGGCGGCCACCCACCGCACCACATCACCCGTGCGATACATCCGCCCACCCGCACCGAACGGACACGCCACGAACCGCCCCGCCGTCAACCCCGCCCGATGCACATACCCGCGCGCCAAACTGGGGCCGAGGACGTAGAGTTCGCCACGCACCCCGGCCGGGACCGGACGCAACCGCCGATCCAGCACCACCAGATCCACACCGACCGTCGGCGACCCGATACTCACCGGCCGCCCAGGCACCAACGGGCCGGTAGCCGACGACATGATCGTCGTCTCACTCGGACCGTACGCATTGACCATGATCCGGCCCGGCGCCCACCGCGCCACCAACTCCGGTGGACACACATCACCGGCCACCACCACCGTTTTCAGATGGTCCAGACCACGGTGATCGAGCGACGCCAACGCCGCCGGCGTACAGAACGCATGCGACACCCCATGTTCGGCAAGGAACTCCGCCAA
This sequence comes from Rhodococcus mengyinensis, assembly GCF_048381435.1. Classification (NCBI taxonomy): domain Bacteria; kingdom Bacillati; phylum Actinomycetota; class Actinomycetes; order Mycobacteriales; family Nocardiaceae; genus Rhodococcus; species Rhodococcus mengyinensis. The sequence goes on from NZ_JBLWIT010000075.1 coordinate 64,588, forward strand.
CTCCGAACCACCGAAAATACTGGTCGGCGCCACCACCAGCGTCGCCCCCGCACACACCGCCATCACCAACTCGAACACCGACGCATCGAAACTCGGCGACGCGAAATGCAACACCCGCGACCCCGACGACACCCCCAACCGATCCCGCTCATCCGCCGCCAGATTCACCACACCCCGATGCGTGACCGCCACACCCTTCGGCCGACCCGTCGACCCGGACGTATAAATCACATACGCCGGATGATCCACCGACAACACACCCGTGCGGTCCGAATCATCCAGGGGCTCCGAGGAGTACGAGGCCAGACCCTCGACCACTGCGTCGTCGTCGAGGACGATCCAGTGCGTACCCTCCGGCAGACCCTCCCGCAACGCGGCCGTCGTCACACCGATCGGCGCACCACAATCCTCCAGCATGAACGCGATCCGGTCAGCCGGATAACTCGGATCCACCGGAACGAACGCCGCCCCCGACTTCGCCACCGCCCA
>NZ_JBLWIT010000076.1:0-3399 GCF_048381435.1 Rhodococcus mengyinensis
GTCAAAATCCGCGGCCACCGCATCGAACTCGGCGAAATCGAAGCCACCCTCACCACCCACCCCGACATCACCCACGCCGCAGTGACAGTCCACCAGGGCACCGTCACCGAGCAACTGGTGGCCTACGTGGTGCCGACCCCGGGCGCCCACCTCGACCCCGACACGCTCGCCACGACGGTCGGTGCCCGCCTGCCCGATTTCATGGTGCCGTCGGTGTTCGTGACCCTCGACCGGATGCCAGTGAGCGTGAACGGCAAGATCGACCGGCGAGCACTCCCCGCACCAACACCGTCGAACCGGCAGTTCCGACCACCGGTCACCCCCACCGAACACACCATCGCCGACGTCTTCACCGACGTCCTCGGCGTCGACCGCGTCGGGGTTGACGAGTCGTTCTTCGCTCTCGGTGGCGACAGCATCGTCGCGATTCAGTTGGTCTCGCGCGCGAAAGCCCGGGGCGTGGTGTTCTCCTCACGCGATGTATTCGAGCGCAGGACCGTTGGCGGCTTGGCTGCAGTCGCGCAGCGTCCCGAGGACTCCGGACTGCCGGTGGCCCTCGAGGAGTTGCCGGGCGGCGGCATCGGGTGGATGCCGCTGACCCCGGTCGCGCGGGCGCTGATCGAGCGGGGTGGTGGCTTCGGTCGATTCTCGCAACACATGTGGGTGGAGTTGCCGCCCGGAATCGAGCGCGGTGGGTTGGTGGCGACGGTCGAGGCCGTGCTCGAGCACCACGACATTTTCCGGTCTCGACTTGTCGGCGACGAGCGCGGGTGGGGTCTGGAAGTCGGTGGGTCGGATGCCGTCGATGTGGACGGCCTTGTTCGTCGGGTGGAGGTCACCGCCGATCTCGACGAGCAAGCCGCGGCGGCGTTGGCGGCGGCGCAATTGGATGCGGCGTTGGGGCGGTTGGCGCCGACGACGGGCGTGATGGTGCAGTTCGTGTGGCTCGATTTCCGGTCCGGATGCAGCACCGCGCAGCGGCCGGGCCGGCTGCTGATCCTCGCGCACCACCTGGTGATCGACGGGGTGTCGTGGCGGATACTCCTGCCCGACTTGGCCTCCGCGTGGGCGCAGGTGTCCGCTGGGCACACTCCAATGTTGGATCCCACCGGAACGTCGATGCGTCGGTGGGCGCACGCGTTGGTCGAGGAGGCATCGGCCCCGGCGCGGCTGGCGGAGTTGCCGATGTGGCAGGCACTGCTGCAAGCCCCCGACCCGGTATTGGGCCTCCACCCGTTCAACGCGGCTGTCGATGTGGGATCCACCCTCGACCAGGTCGAGGTGAGCGTACCGGCACCGGTGACGGCATCACTCCTGACGACCTTGCCGACACTGTTCCACGGCGGCGTCGAGGACGGACTGTTGGCGGCATTGGCATTGGCCGTCTGCCGGTGGCGGCGCACGCGACAGGTCTTCGAATCCTCGACGCTGATCCAACTCGAGGGACACGGCCGTCAGGAGCAGATTGCCGCGGGAGCGGATCTGTCTCGAACGGTGGGATGGTTCACCACCGTGTTTCCGGTGCGTCTGGATATCGGGGCCGCCGACCTCGACGACGCCTTCGCCGGTGGCGCCGGCGCCGGTGTGGTGGTCAAGTCGATCAAGGAGCAGCTGAGGTCGCTACCGGACAGGGGAATCGGCTACGGGCTGCTGCGCTACCTGAATCGGGACACAGCCGAGCAGTTGCGGTCGCTGCCGGTCGGCCAGATCAGCTTCAACTACCTCGGCCGGGTGTCCGGCGGTGGTGTTCCGAACGAGATGCCGCGGGCGGAGTGGGCACCGTGCGGCCATCTCGGCGACATCGCCGCTCCGGGAGATGCCGACATGCCGGCGAACGGCGTCGTCGACATCAATGCGATCGTCACCGACGGCAGCGAGGGTCCGGTGCTGGGCGCCACGTTCACGTTCCCGACCGGTGCAATCGGGCGGACCGATGTGCAGGACTTGGCGGAGAAATGGTGTGCTGCGCTCGCCGCCCTCGCCACCCATGCGCAGACCCCCGACGCCGGCGGGCTGACACCGTCGGATCTGCCGTTGGTCACCGCACAGCAACCGGACATCGACCGCTGGGAAGCGGCGTATCCGGCGGTCACGGACGTGTGGCCCCTGACGCCGCTGCAGTCGGGTCTGCTGTTCCACGCGCTGTTGGCCGCGTCGTCGGTCGACGTGTACTCGATGCAGGTCGTGTTCACCCTCACCGGCCGGGTGGACGCCACCCGGCTGCACACGGCGGCACAGGCGGTACTGAATCGGCACCCGAATCTGCGGGTGGCGTTCGTCGAGGGAGCCGACGGCATACCCGTGCAGCTGGTCCTCGACAAGGTGCCGGTGCCATGGTCCGAGGTCGATCTCCGCGAAATCGACGACACCACTCGCCCGGACGCGTTGACGCGACTGCTGGCCGACGATCAGGCCACGCACTTCGACATGACCGCACCGCCGTTGATCCGGTTCACACTGGTCACCGTCGCCGAGGACCGGTACGAGCTGGTCGTCGCCAACCACCACATCCTGCTCGACGGATGGTCCATGCCACTGCTGATGACGGACATGCTCGCACTCTATGCCGCCGGCGACCAGACCTCGGCGTTGCCTCCCGCCCGTCCCTACCGCAATTATCTCGAATGGCGCGCCGAACAGGACCAGGCGACGTCGCGGCAGGTCTGGGCGGCGGCACTCGAGGGTGTCGAGGGCCCGACCCTGCTCGCCCCCGCCGACCCGGGCCGAGAGATCTCCTCGCGGGCCGGTGAAGTAACCACCGATCTCGGCGAACACAAAACACGTGCCCTGTCCGAGTTGGCCGCCCGACTCGATGTCACCGTCAACACGGTGATGCAGGCGGCCTGGGGAATTCTGCTGATGCGGATGACCGGCCGCGACGACACAGTCTTCGGCAGCACCGTGTCAGGACGGCCACCCCAGCTCGCAGGCGTGGAATCGATGATCGGGCTGTTCATCAACACGGTACCGATCAGGGTGCGAGCAGACCCGGACCAGTCGATCACCCAACTACTGACGCGGATGCACCGTGAACAGGCCGACCTGCTCGACCACCTCTATCTCGGACTCACCGACATTCAACACGCCGCCGGAACAACCGACGCCCTCTTCGACACGCTGACGGTGTTCGAGTCGTACCCCGTCGAGCAGACCACACTTACCGAACAGGCCGACGCACTCGACGGCATAACCCTCGCCGGCGTCAGGGCCAACGACAACACCCACTACCCCCTCGCCCTGAAAATCACCGACGACACCCACATCCGACTAACCCTGACCTACCTCCACGACCTGTTCGACGAACCATACGTCCAAGCCCTGCACAACCGATACCTGCATGTCCTCGAAGCCATCATCGCCGATCCCGACAGCCCGGTCGGCGACCTCGACCTCCTCGAC
>NZ_JBLWIT010000077.1:0-61939 GCF_048381435.1 Rhodococcus mengyinensis
CTGAGTTTCCGAGATTAGGGTCTCACCTGCGCTTTTATTCATCCCGTTCGATCCGGTCCCCCGCACCCCAACGAGGCTGGGGAGGTGGGGGTGTGCCCGACCCGCCGCCCACTCGCCTTCCCTCACCGCTCCATGTCATACCCACAGCATACCACCCCACCCCCCACGCAACCCAAAATAAGCGAAAACTCAAAACTCCCATATCTGTTGATCCACAATTGATTTAGAACCTTACAACTTGACATTTGTGCACAACACACGTAAATACTTACTCAACAACTAATTACCGAAACATATTGCCAATCAACAACTTTCAAAACGGCTCGAAACCGGACGAAACAGACACCCGCGCGCCCGCCGACACCCCAGCGCCGGGCACTCCCCCGGCACGTCGCCGGCACCCCCACATCACAAACCGGGGACATGGCATCACACCAGGTCACAACACCATTACAGCCAACGCGCAGCAGCACGTGCGCCGAGTGATCAGGGCCAACAAGATCGATCGAGATCGGCGCCGTCCTCGGCAGATACAAGAGGGCCAAACACCTGCACGTTCAGATATCACCGACACCGGTAAGAGCGTCACTCGCAGACAAGTCTGGATCGACGCCGCGGCTGCCCTCGACGGCATCTACGTGCTGCGCACCTCCGTACCCGCCGGCGAACTCGACCTCGCAGGGGTCATCACCGCCTCCATGAACCTCGCCCCGTCGAACGCTTCCGCAGAGTCAAGGCCGACGACCTGAACCTGCGCCCATCCACGGCCGGATCGGCTCGCACGTGTTGATCGCTCGCACGTGTTGATCGGCAGGCTCGCCGCCTACCTGACCTGGCATCTGGGCCCCGCTGACCTACACCGACGAAACCCCGCCCGCCCGCGAGGATCCCGTCACCCCGGCGACGGGATCAGCCGCCGCCAGCAGCAAGGCGGCCCGCAAGACCACCGCCGACGGCACCCTCGGGAAGCCCGCTCCTACCAGGGCCTGCTCGACCACCTGTCCGAGCTCACCCGCAACCAGGTCCGATTCACCGGCACCCGACCCTAACCATCGCCATGCTCGCCGAACCCACCCAAGACCTGTAACCAACGCAGTTGCAAAAGCGTGCGCTAGAACGGGTCGGGATTAAGGTGATCGGCGAGTGCGGCCAGCGCTGCACCTTCCTCCGCCGATCGTCGTGGTATTCGGCTCCGAATATCTTCAGCTGCAGCATGACTTACCGACCACGGAGCGGCTAACGAACTCGGCACAGGTTCGCTTTTGATACGTGCAACCCATTCCTCAATTTCCGTCATGCAGTCTGGCACCGGTTCAAGCACCTGCAGCGCGTCCTTCAACGATTGCGATGTGAGGGTGAGTCGATTGTCCGGGTCAAACCACAACCCATAGGCGAGACCAATTCGGTAGTCACGGGGCCAGGTATTGAGATCATCCGAAGCGAGACAGGGGTCAAGCCCATCGCCTCGTACGACGAACGTTCCTCGCATCACGCGCTGACCGACGGCAACTCCAATGCTGCGTTGGTGGTGCGGTTCGAGCGAGGACAGGTTGGCCGCGAGAAGCCGCTTCTGCAGGTCTCCTGCACGAAAGACTTTCGACTGCACCACCAGGTCGTCGATTAGCACCGTCGGGCGTCCGATAGCGAAGTAGCCAATTCGTCGCAACGCCCAGCGCGCCCACAGCAGTCCACCATCCAGCGCCAAGATCAACATCTCGGCATTTACCTCCGGCGTACGCGATCTTCCGTGTCCGCCGCCGTACGCATTTCTGATCTTCGCCAGATTTCTCGCGATCTTGCTCGCCTGCGTGGCTAAGTCACCGAACAGAGACGTATTGGCGAGCTGATGGCCAGGCTGTCCCGCCAACAATGTGTGCGCCCGATTGACAAGAGTGTCAAAGTCAGCCCTGGGATCGGCTGGGGTGCCGTCTATGTCGAGCACAACGCGGGAAATGCTCTCGACAAGGCATTTGATATCAGAGAGGGCCTGCGATACGTCGCCGGCATCGAGTGACCGACCCAGGCGATCAGCCTCACGGGCGATGCACGCCCAATGATCTTCCGGCAGGTGTTCCGGACGCTCAATGTCGAATCGTCTGTATGCATCGTCCACATCTACAGCATTGCAGTCAGCCGCCCGGGAGGGCTTGGCGGCCGTCACGTCACTTCCTTCGGGTCCCTGGCACCCGTAGGACACTGCGCCGCCACAGCACGGGTGGGGATCATCTTCGCTCATGAACTCCGCCTGGCGTCTGCAGCATCCCAGCACTCGATCGACGGCCTCCAAGGCGTCCTTCACAGCCCGCGGTTATCCGTGCTGAACCCGCATCGCCGGCGGCGGCGTTCCTGACCGGCCGGGAGACCGTCGATCGGCGACGCGGCGGATCGGCTGGGGTGAAATCCGACCTCGGGCGGCGCCTGGGCGCGCCTGAAAGCCCATATGGCGTATAGCTGCCATATGGGCTATAGGTTTTCACGGCGTGTTTGTTCCGATCCGTCTCTACCTGGCGATACAGCCTCCAGGAGGTAGATGACGATGATTCCGAGAACAGATCGGCCGGATCGGGATCCGCGAGTTTCGGTCCCGCCCCCGCCGCTAGTGAGTGAGCCGCCCAGTCATCAAAGGTCCTGGAGTTCCGCTACAGGCAGGATTGGCTGATTACTCGCTCTTCTCCCCGCGCAGGTGTCGCACCGTCCGCATTCTGTGTTGTCGTCGAGGTCTGGGTCGTCGAGTTGTCGACGAAGGAAAGCCATGCGGCAGCTATCGGTGTGCTGGTAGTCGATCATGGCCTGTTGCTCGGCGTTCCGAGCGTCCTCGAGTCCCTCGTAGCGTTCACGGTCGTACGTCCACCGTGCTCCAGTGTCGATCCACCCGGCGCGTACTCGCCGCACTACGCCGTCTACCTCGAGGACGCGCAGGACCATCTCCGTCCTCCGGCGATGAAGTTCGGTTTTCTCCGCTAGCGCCTTGATCGTGTGGGGCTTCTTCTTGTCGAGTGTGTCGAGTAGTCGCCGGACAACCTCTTCGCGGGGGAATGCGAGGGACCCGAAGTAGTCCCAGATTTCCTGGTCCTCTCGGCCCGGAAGCAGGATCACTTCCGCTCGGTCCGTGGCGCGGCCGGCGCGGCCGATCTGCTGGTAGTACGAGATCGGGGACGCTGGTGCGCCCACATGGATGACAAACCCGAGGTCGGGCTTGTCGAAGCCCATGCCCAATGCGGATGTCGCGACAAGTGCTTTCACTCTGTTGGCCAGAAGATCCGCTTCGAGCGCTACGCGCTTGTCGGCGTCGGTTCTCCCGGTGTAGACGCAAACACTGTGTCCGCGCTCCGAGAGTGCGGTCTCCAGTTCTCCGGCCGCGGCGATAGTCAGGGCGTAGATGATGCCCGAGCCCGGCAGGTCACCGAGCCGATCTGCCAGCCAGATGCCGCGGTCGACGTGATCGTCGAGGTGAGTTACGGACAGGTGCAGCGAGGGCCGGTCCAAACCGCCCCGCAGGACGATCGCGCCGTCGTTGCTGTCGCTGGCTCCGACGCCGAGCTGGGCGGCAACGTCGGCAATCACGCGGTCGTTGGCCGTGGCGGTGGTCGCTAGGACTGGAATGCCGTCCGGCAGCTGAGCGAGGAGGCCGGCGATGGCCCTGTACGAGGGCCGGAAGTCGTGCCCCCAGTCCGAGACACAGTGCGCCTCATCGATGACGACCAGGCCCGCGGTCGCGGCGAGGACTGGCAACACCTCCTCACGGAAGCGTGGATTGATCAGGCGCTCGGGGCTGATCAACAGCACATCGACCCGATCGGCGGCTATATCGGTGCGGATGCTCTCCCACTCGCTGAAGTTGTCGGAATTGATCGTGGCCGCGAGCACTCCCCCACGCTGCGCTGCTCCGACTTGGTTTCGCATCAAAGCCAGCAACGGTGACACGATCACCGTGGGGCCCATCTTTCGCGATCGCAGTAGCCTCGCGGCCACGAAATACACCGCAGACTTTCCCCACCCTGTCCGCTGCACCACCAGGGCACGTTTGCGGTGCACGACGAGCGCTTCGATAGCTGTCCATTGGTCTTGATGCAATGCCGCGTGCGGTCCTGCAATGTCGCGCAGCAGCTCTTCCGCGTGATCGCGAAGATTTACCGGCGGAGCCAGGGTGGGGACGTGTCGTTCTTGCTGGTCATCCACTTGTTTCCTCGTCATTCTGGGTTCTGGCGGGGGTCGCTACTGGGTGCAGTCGATGTGCACGGACAGGTAGACCCGGCCGGTGCCGTAGGGGGAGTTCCAGTCCTGCGGGGCCGCGGCGGTGGCGGCGATGTCGAGTTGGTCGGGCTGCGACCAGTCCACCGATCTCAGGCTGTCGAGGTACTTGTTCGTGGTGTCGATGTCGCCGGAGAGGCCCTGGTCGGTGTTCTCGACGGTCAGCACCTGCGACGGGTGTGAGGTCTTGATGATCCAGCCGTGGGGGGCGCTGATCTCGACGGCCAGGTCGTCTCCGTTGCCGAAGCATCGGGCGGTGACGTCTTCGGGTTTGGGTGTGGTGATCTCGTTGTCGGAGTGCTGTTCTCCCCAGCCGATGATGATGCTGCCGAGGTCGTCGCTGGAATCGGTGACGACGGTGCCGCTTTGAGATGCGGACACACTGGCCGCGGCGCGGCCGTCGTCGCCGCCGCACGCGGTCAGCGCAGCCAACGCGCCCACGGCCACGGCGGTGGCGGCTGCGGATCTGCGGATGTGGTGCACGCTCATCTGTTGGTCCTCTCCGGGATCGCGAAGGCGGCCGGCACGTGGCCGGCCGCCTCGATGCGTGTGACGGTGTTTAGGTGATGACGTCGACGAACCAGCGGCCGTCGATCTGTTTGGTGGTGATGGTCTGGGTGAACTGGGTCGCTGGTTGACCGGGGCGCATCTCGGAGAGGACCACCGAGTAGTGGCCGCCGGAGATGGTGATGGTGCGCAGGCAGTAGTTGGTTCCGATCGGGACGGTGTCGATGCCGGCCTGGATCTTCTCCGGTGCCGGGAGCGGCGAGTCCGGTGCGGCGAGGGCGCGGGCGGCCTGTCCGGATCGGGTCACGTAGTAGGCGTGTTCGAACGCGGCGATCACCCCTTCCCCGCTCTTCTGGTCTCCGCGGTCGGTGCGGCACTCGTCGCCGACGTCACTGGCGGCTGTGGGGCTTTGTGCGGCCTCGGGCGCCTGTGTGGGGGCGGGAGTGACCAGCTCGTCGAGTGCGGCCGCCGACGGGGCTGCTGGCGTGGTTGTTGCGGACTCGTCGGGCTGCAGGACACTCCAGCCGACGGCACTGGCCGCGGCGATGGCCACCGCGGCGGCGACGGCGATTTTCTTGCCGCCTGGAAGGGCCACCTTGCGTGCTCGTTTCGGTGGGGTCGGGTGCTGCGCTGGTGCGGTCAGGTCGGCGCGGCCGCCGGGCGACGCGGTCGTGCTGCGTCGGCCCGGCGTCGCCGTGGTGGTGGGTGCGGCCCCGAGAGTGTCGATCACTGCCGGATGCCGGGTCGAGTTGCGCGGTGTGATGCTCGGCCGGTTCACGGCCACCACCTCTTTCCTGGTTAGGCTGCGGCGTTCTCGAAGGTCGACAGGAGCGTGTTGACCTCGTTCGGCATGGCGGTGCGCAGGTCGGCACTGGCCTCGAGGAGCTGGTTGCCGCCGGGCTGTTCGGCCACCCAGGAGGCGGCCTGTGCCCCGGCGTCCTGGACCTGGTCGACGGCCGGGGTGGCGGCCGGTGCGGCCTGTTCCGCCCAGTCGGTGGCCTGCTCGAGGACTGCGCTGCCGGTGGAGCTGGCGGTGGCGGTGTCGGCGAACTGTGCTGCGGCCTGGGTGTTCTGCTCGACGAATGCGGCCGCCGGCTCCAGGTCGATCACCGGGGCGGGCTCGGGAGCGGGCGCCGGGGCGGACTCGACTGCCGGGGCCTCGGGGGCCGGTGCCGGGGCGGGTTCGGGTGCCTCGCCCATGTTCTCGCCTGCGCCGTATGCGGCGCCGATGGCACCACCGATAGCGCCACCGACTGCGGCACCGGCAACAGCAGCCGGGAGCCCGACGGCTGCGGCGCCACTTGCAGCACCGATACCCGCACCGGCGGCGCCGCCGGCGACCGCGCCGGGAACCGCGCCGACGATGGGCACCGTAATCGCGCCGACCGGTCCCATGATCGATACTCCTGCGACCGTGCCGATGACCGCGCCACCGGCGGCACCGAGAGTTGCGGCGGGCACACCGGCGACGACCGCACCGGTTGCCGCACCGAGGACGACACCGGCAGTGGCGCCTGCCGCGATCCGGTCCGAGCGGGTCGTCTCGATGCCGAGCGAGTTGAAGAACGTCGCACCCTGAGCTTCGAGAATGGACGAGGTGTTGTTGAGCTTGTCCGCCTCCTCCCGGGGGAGCCAGTCGGGCCGCGGGCCGCTGAGTGCGCCGAAGCGGTAGGTGTCGGGGGCCGCCTGGATCGGGGCGACGGGCTTGCCCGGCTCGGGGGCAGGTTCCGGTGCCCGGTACGCCTCCGGGACCACTTGCTCGTCGGACTCTGCCGACGGCTCCGGGGCGTAGTAGTAGGTGGGCTCGTTGTAGGTGGGCACCGAACGGGTCGGAGCGTTCTGGTACTCCACCGGGATCGGGATGTAGGTGTCCCAATCCTCGGTCGTGCCACCGCCGTTGTCGGCTTCCTGTGCGGGCGCGGCGGGCTCGGGGGTGGGGGTGTTGACGCCGGCCTGGCCGCCCTCGTTGGTCACGCCGGCCTGGCCGCCGTTGTCGGTGATTCCGGCCTGACCGGGTGCGGCGTTCGCCGAGGGGGCGAGGGACAGACCCGCGGCGATGCAGGCGGCCACGACCGCCGCGGTGGCTCCGATCGGGGCGCTGTGCTTACGGTGCCGGCCGATCTGTCGGCGTGCGGCGCGGTTATCGGAAGTGCTCATCTCGGTTGCTGCCTTTCGTGAATGACGGGAGATTCGGGGGCGGAGAGAGACCTGGGCGGGGCGGGTGCGAGGGTGGCCGGATCAGCGCGCGGCGGTCATCAGTTCGACGACGGTCGCGGCGATCACGGTCAGCGACGTCGTGGTGGCGGGACGGAGTCTGGCGGGGACGATGCGTTCACCGGAGGCGAACAACGGCTCGAAGGGCATCCGCAACACCGGCACTGCGTATTTGCAGAACGCCTCGACGGCGTCGTGTTCGACGATCGGCGCATCGCCCGGACCGTCGGTGATGACGACGATCGTGCGGTTGAGAACGTCGCTGCCCGTGGCGGACAGGTGCTGCAGCAACCGTTCGGCGGACGAGGCGGCGTCGAAGCGCAGCGGGGCCGGGATAACGAGCACGTCGGCGGCCGAGATCGCCCACTGCCAGCTGCCGGCGAGGGGGTTGTTGCCGGTGTCGGCAACGAGGATGTCGCGGTGCTGGGCGAGGATGTCGGCCAGTTTTGCGGCGTCGTCGTAGCTCAGTCCCGACTCCGCGCCTCGGCGGCCGGCGACGATGTCTTCACCGGACGGCTGGCGGGTCATGTATCGCGACAGTGCCGATGGCCGGATCGCGGCCGCGGCATCGGTGTGGGCGGCCAGCAGTCCGACCACATCGCGCCCCTCGGTGGGAGGAACACCGACCCGATCGGCGAGGCTGCCGCCGATCTCGGCGAGATCCGCGCACGCGACCGTGCTGCCGCCGCGCACGGTCGCCAGCATCTGGGCCAGGGCCACCGCAAACGGAGTCTTGCCGACCCCGCCCTTGCAGTTGGCCACGGTCACGACCGAGAAGTCGGGAATCGGGCTGATGATCGTCGCTTCGGATGCGCGCAGCCGCATCTCGGCCGAGTTTGCCTTCGGAGAAAGGCTGAGACCGAGGACCGCGTTGAGCCGGCCGCGCATCCCCAGACGCGCGGGTTCCCCGGCGCCCGGGGTGACCTCGGGCGCCACCAGCGCCGAAACCGCCAGGCGGGGCGTGCTGGCTGCGGGGCCGCGCGGGCGGCCCTCGTCGGGGGCCCGGCGAGCCGAGTGGCCGATGGGCTCGACCGTGACACTGACCGGCTCGGGAACGGCGTCTTCATACGGTTCCAGGATGGCTGGCGCAGTGGGCACCACGGGTTCGATGGGGCCGGTCGGGGCGGACCGCGACGCGGTGCCGTCGGGTGAGACCGTGATCTGGGTTGAACGTCCCGAACGCTGCACCGCGACCTCCACCGGGCCGCCCGCTTCCATCGCACGCGCCTGGCTGTACTCGTAGATGCGGTTTTGGATCGGCTTCCCGTCGGTGGCGACGATCTCCTCGTCGGTCCCCGCGATACGCGCGGTGGTATCCGAGAGGATCTCGACAGTGAATGCGTTCACGGGGGTCACCCTCCGAATGCGCCGACGGACAGCTCGGAGTCCATCTCGGCCACGGTTTTGTCGGCGTTGTCGAGCGCGGCGAGTGCGTCGGTGCGGGCCTGACCGTCCGGGAGCACCTCGATGATCTGGCGGCGCAACGTGACTGCGGCCTTGAACTCGTCGAGCCGGGAGCGGGTGAGTTCCTGGTCGTCGGAGAGCTTGGGCAGCCAGGTCGGCACCGCGTCCTTGAGAACCCTGCGCAGTTCGGTGATCACAGGGTCGTTTCCGCCCTTCGTCGCGAACGGCTCCCGCAGGATCGTGACGTCCTCGGTGGTGGGGGTGATGGACTGGGAGATGCGGCGGCTCATGACTGGGTCCTCCTGGTGTGGGCTGTGCGATGAATAGCGGGTGGGTGAGGTTCAGAGGCGCGGGGCGGTGATCGGCCCGAGAAGGCCGCCGATCGTGCCCCCGGCGAGGGCCGCTGCGCCGGCCACGGAAATCCCTGGCACTGCTGCGGTGAAGGCACCGCCGGGGGCATACCGGTGGGTGTCGGATGCTTCGTCGTGGCGTGGGAGGCCGAGGACTGTGTCGAGGACTGTGCAGATGTCGTGGGCGTCGGTCTTGTCGGTCATTGCGATTCCTTTCGTTTGAGGCTCTGTGGGCGTGTCAGACGGTCGTGAGGACCTGGTCGGGTTCGGGAAGGAACACCACGTCGGTGGGGCCGTAGTGGACGTTGGTTTTCAGTCGCCCGCCGGTGCCGATCGACAGCGTCGTTTCGAGGACGTCACCGGTGTCCTTGTCGCGGATGACGGTGACCGCGTCGACGGTCACCGGAACCTCGTTGCCCTGGTCGTCGTCGAGGAGGATGACCATCCCCTCGGTGACGGCCGAGGCCGGGATCGCGTCAGCAGGGCTGTCACCGAGCACGACCGGCTCGAGAACATCCCCGCGCTCGCGCGCCAGCTGTGCCAGAACTCGTTCGGATTCGACGAAATCGCGCAGTTCCTTCGAGTAGAACTGCAACGTCGGCGGCTCGACTGGGGTCAGTCCTCGCACGATCGCCTTTTCTGCCTCCGAGAGCTGGTTCCATTTGTTCGGGTGCGGGTCGACGTTCGGGGTCCACCACATCTGCGCATCCACCGGGGATCCGTCGAGTGAGGTGACCACGCCGCGGCCGGGGACGGAGGTGTCGACCTCGCGGCCAACCGTGGAGTCGCCCCACATCATCAGCGCACCATCCTGGGAGAGGTGACCGAGGCTCATGCGGGTGCCGAAGTTGTCACGGGCATTACCGGAGGCACCACCAAACAGCGAGGCGTCCGGGCGTTGCACCCCGAGCAGCAGGCGGATGCCGGCCGAACGGGCGAGGACAGCGAGGTCCGCCCACGCGCCGAGCGGATCGAGTTCTTTGAGCAGTGCACGGGTTTCGTCGTCACCCGTCTTGGCTAGCGCCTGCCACTTCCCGGAGAGGATGAAGAACTCGTCGAGCACCGCGATCATCAACGGCAGCTGGGACGGTTCGATCTTCTTCACGTGCACGTACCGGTTACGGGCCATCATCTCCGCGTGCAGGGCGCGCACCAGCATCGCCGCGCGGACAAAGTCGTAGACGATCGCAGCACACCCGGGGTAGCCCTCGAGACCGTCGAGTTCGATCATCTTCGGATCGACCCCGAGGAACGGGATACCGCGGCGAGCCGCCTCGGTGAGCAGAGTGCGGATCACCGAGGTCTTGCCGCCCCCGGTCGGGCCGACGATCAACGCGTGCGGCTTGTTCGACTTCGTCGAGACATCCCAGAACAGACTCAGGTCGCCGGCCCCGGTCGCGTACGGCAGGTGGCGCAGGTTCTCGTCGACCAACTCGAGCGGGTGATCGACACGGGTGGGCAGCGGCGCCCGCAGCCGCATCACCAAGAACCCTTCGGACGGGGTCCACTGGGTGGCCCAGGTACGGCCCGACTCGTGGTCACCGGCAAGGGAGGCGAGCGCTTCCTCGACCTTGGTCTGGAAGCCGCGTGCCCCACTGTTGAGCGAGGGAGTGAAGGTGATCATGTAGCCGGTCTCGAGACCGTTCTCGTCGCGGGTGTCGACGGTGACGACCGGGTCCTTGAGCGGGCCATCTTTGAGTGCCAGCTCGAGCGCCTTGTGACGCGCCGAGCGGGTGTCCGCCTCGGTCAGTTTGCGGGTAATCAGAATCCGGTCGCGGTGCGCGTCATGGCGGACGGTGTAGGTGTACTTCCCGGTGCGCGACCCAGCCGATCCGCGGACTGCGGCGGTGAATTCGTCCATCTCCTTCGGGCGGATGATCGCACCGCGCGGCAGCTTGATCTTCGCGGTCCGCAACGTGCCGATGCCGGGCGGGAACGGCACGCTTACTTTGACCGGCAGGTGCCGGGTGGTCTGGCGGATCTGAGCCTCGAGCATCACCCGCTGGCGGTGGCCACGGAACCGGGCGATGTCGACTGCGGACCAGGCTGCGCCGAGGAGTGCGAGCGGCAGCGTGTGCTCGTGGAGTGCGGCGAGGATCTCGCCCATAACGTTGACCGTCTCGACGACGGGGGTCTCCGCCAATTCGGGTGCGTAGAAGGCGAGGCCGGCAGCGGCTACCGGAATGGGGGCGAAGGTCCGGTAGGGGGCGACGGCGGGCTTCGCCGCGGCCGCCTGCTCGGCGCGAGCGTTGCGACTGCCCGGTCCCGGACCGAACAGCTCGACGAGGAAGTCCTTCAGCGGATCTCGCTGCGCCATCGCCTCGCTCCTCTCGTCGTGTCGAGCCCGGTGCCTGTGTGGTCGGGCGTTGTGGATGTGCACCTTGGCAGGACTGCACGGTTTGGCTCAACCAGCCCTGTGGATAACTTTTTGTGCCCGTTCGGAGGGCCTGGTTGCGGCACCGTTGTGGAGGGTCGTTGCGGTGCGTGCGCTGGATGTGTCGGGGTCTCTGAGGCATCCACGCCGGAGCCCGTGTCCGGGACCTCGAAGCGACCATGCGGAGGTGGTCTCGGAGAGCCTCTGGGGACGGTGTCCACGACCCCCTTTTTCGAGGGCCGTGGCGGACCCTCCGAGACGGCTCGCGCGGACCGTCAGCGAAGCGTCCGAACGAGGGTGCGGAAACCACTCTCACGGGTGGTGCGCGGTGGCCCGAAACGGTGTCCTCTGGGGCTGCCGGGCTGGCCGCTGGGCGTCGTCATCGAGCCGCTGATCGACCCCGCTGCCTGTGCCCCTTCCGACCGTCTCGCACAGCCTCTGAGCTGCACTCTCCGAAATGGGTTGGCGCGGCGGGATTTCCAAAGGTACACTCCCCCCTAGGCCCGAAGGGCCGGGGGGAGTGACCCCGAAGGGGAGGGCGTTTTCGCCCCTCTTTCGAAGCGGTCCGAAGCACCCCCTGTGGCGCCGCCTGATTGCACTCCTCTGAGCCAGGCCTTCTCATCGCTCGCTGACCCCCTGTCTCGGAACCCCGTCCGGGCCTAGCTCACGCCGCGCTGCCGGCACGGTCTCCCTCACCTCGTCAGCGCTTGTGGCGCAGGCCCTTTTCCGGAGTCCGAAACGAACAGCGGACAAGACCCCTGCGCAGCGTGTGCCGATGCACCACGGAAGACCCCCGCGAAGGCACCCCCTCGAGCATCGCCGTCATCGGGGTGTGTCACCGTGCACGCCGCGGGCCAACACACGGGCCTCGCGGAGGAGGCCAAGCCGTGACGATCTTCCGCCCCGGTTCGGGTGTCGTCGCCCACTCAGCGAAGGCTGTTGCCCGGCCGGCCTTGCCGACGGCCTGAGCGGGGTCCGTTGCGAACCGGTCTCCGACGGGCGCTTCCACCCGGATCGGGCCCTGGTGTCGATGCCCGGGACAAAGTTATCCACAAGGCTGGTTGAGAACTTTCGGTCACTTCTCCTACGGTCTCGCGCAACCACATTCGTGGCATCGGTTCGCAACCTGTTGGAGAGGCATCATGTTCGCTATCGCTTCCACCGTCGTCGACTTGTCGAACGCGGCGGCCCACCCCCTGCACGGGCCCGACGTCACAACCCTCGCCCAGGAAGCCGAGGTGAAGACCGACAACCTCCAGGCATGGATCAAGAACAACGTGGTCTTCACGATCCTGATCGTGCTCGCCTGCGTCGTCCTGACCGGCGGTCTACGCGGGAACTTGTCGAAGGTCTTCACAGTCGGCGGTCTGGGCTTGGTGGGGCTGGCCTATGTGGGGATCGCCTCCTCGCAAACCGCGGCCACCGGAATCGGCAATTTCCTCCTCGGCCTCGTCGGAATCAACGCCTGATCACGTGATGTGCCTGCGCGGCGAAAGGAGCGATCGGTGATCAACAATGACGACCTGCTGTATCGGGTGGACCGCCACTACCTCGGTCCGACCGGCTACACCTTCCCGGTGCGGATCCGCTATACCTCGCTGGCGGTCGGCGTCTTGGTCTTCGTGGCGGTGTTCCTGATCGCCCGCGCGATCGTCCACGTTCCGCTCGGGTTCCGGCCGCTGATGATGATGCTCCTGGTGACCGTGTTCATCACCCATCACATCGCCAAGTACGTCACCCCGGACCGCCCACTGAGGTCGGTGCTCAAGGCGGCCTTCAACGATCTCAACGCCCCACGGCCTCCGAAGGCAGGGGAGACGGTGTTCGTCACCCTCCCCGACCGGCTGACCGCTTTCTCCCGACCTGACACGGCCCGCATCGACGGTGAGGACGCACACCGATGACCACGTACGACAACGACATCGCATCATTGTTCGACCCTCAGCTCGAGGACCCGGTGCCGGTGATCCCGCCGGGAGCGTTGCCGCCGTCGTGGGCTGCGGGGCGGCAGAGCGCGTCCCCGCAACCGGGCCCCCGGGCGTGGTCGGAAGTGGAGTTCCCTCCGCACCCGGTGGCCGAGGTGTCCGAGGAGGTCGAGGCCCGGGAAAGAGGCCCGGCCACTCTGGCCGAGGACACCCGTACGCGGGAGCGTCCCCGCAAGGGCTCCAAGCGTCGACGGAAGACCCCAGCCGACCGGGAGAAGGCGGCGGCGAAGAAGCGTGCCGATCGTGCCCGGAAGTCGGTGCGGCTGCAGCTGACCGGGACATCCGGTCACATCACCCGCACCTCACGCACGTCGACGGCGTGGTTCGTGCAGAAGCAGGGGCCGTGGAACTTCCGCACCGTCGGCAAGCAGCGGCGCTTCATCCGGGACGAGGCGATGGTGCTGACCAACCTGCAGCAGGCCGGTGTTCAGCGCTTGCACCGGCGTCTGGTCCGCACCCCGTTTCCTGTCGAGCAGTGGGCCAAAGACCACGACCAGTGGGCTGCGCCGATCGACGACGTTCCGGGCGCGCTGTCGTGGGCGGAGTATCTGCGCGGCCAGCAGCACGCGATGCTGTGGTCGAACGCGACGATCAAGGGCCGCTACTGGGGCATCGAACTGCCGCAGCGGTCGGTGCTCGGGGTCGGTCTCGACTACCTCGCCAACACCCTCGGTTACGTCGCGAGCTGGCCTCTGCTGGGTGCGCTCTCGTCTCTGATGACCGGCTGGGCCGACGACGCGTTCGCCCGTGAGGAGAAGGCGCTTGCCGATCATCTCGCCGAGCTGGAACGGATCATGGCCGGCCGGGGCGTCAACGCCGCCCCTGCCGCGCCGGCTGCAGTCGACTACCTGCTGCGGCGTTCGGCGACGATCGGTCTGCCCCTGACTGCGGGTGGCGCGACCGCGGGAGGCGGTGACTGGGAAGAGGGTGATGTCGCCGCCCTCGAGGACCTCACCGACCTGTCCCTGACCCCCGGTGACGGCTACACCACCGTCTCCGGCCTCGTCGAGGGCCGCCGCTACACCGGTGCGGTCATCGTGCTCACCGTCGGCCGGATGGCACCGCTACCGATCCCGGAGCGGATGCTGCCCTGGCAGGTCATCGGCGACCCGTCCGGGGAGCCGCTCGAATGGTCGGATCGGATCGAGCTGCACGACAAGGCGAAAACCATCCGGACCATGCGCGCGCTGACGGGAAGGATCGAGCATCAGTTCGACCACTACACCGTCGAACACGATCAGTCACCGCCTCAGGAGTTGGCTGAGCAGCACGCCCGCGTCCAGGACGTCATCTCCGACGTCGAGGAAGACCATTCCGGGCTCTCCACTCGCACCTCGGGTTGGTACCGGGTCGCCGTCGTCGGAGCGACCCCGGACGAGGCCCGCAAGAAGGTGGCGGGTCTGCGGGAGATGTACAAGCCGCACATCGCCCTCGAGCAGGAGCACGGTCAGTTCCAGCTGCTGCGCGAATTCATCCCCGGCGAGCCGCTCGCGAACATCGCCCACACACGGCACATGGATGTCGAAGCAGTGGCCGCGGGCATGGCCACCGCCGGTGACCGGATCGGTGACCGCCGCGGAGTGGTGCTCGGGGAGACGTCGTCGATCGCGCCGCGCCCGGTGATTTGGGATTGCTTCGCCGCGCACGAGATCAAGCACAAGTCCGGGCTGACCCCTATCGTCGCGGTGCCCGGCTCCGGTAAGACGTTCCTGGCCGGGATGATCGTCTACCAGGCGGTGCGCGCGGGCGCCTACGGTGTCGTCCTCGACCCCTCGGGGCCGCTGAAGGAACTGGCGAATCTGCCCGAGTTCCGGGACATCGCCCGGGTCTACGCGCTCACCGGCCGTGACTCCCGCCCCGGGGCGCTCAACCCGTACCGGGTGATCATCGACCCGCGGCGCGATGACCCCGAGTACGACACCGGCCATCCGGACTTCGCGCGGGCCGCGGACCCGTTCGCTGCGGCGCAGGCGAAGTACGACGCGGACATGCGCGCCGCGGCCGCCGAGCGGGTCGAGGTCGCGGTGTCGGTGCTGAAGATGATGCTCACCGAACGGCATCTGCATCTCGAGCACACCGAATCGGTGCTGCACCTGGCCGCCAATCGGGTCGGTGGGGATCGCGACCACAATCTGGGCGAAGCCCTCGACGCCATCAAGGCGATCGGTGAGACCGATCCCGATCAGGCCGTGCGCACCTGCGCCAGTGGTGTGTATCAGCAGCTGGAGTTGATGTCGCGGCTCGCCGAGGCCCGGGTGCTGTTTCCCGAGGCCGGCACGGTTGGCAGCGGCGTCGACGACTTCGATATCGATATCCGGCTGACCATCCTAACGATGCCCGGTCTGCAGCTTCCCCCGGAGGGTGTTCCCTCCTCGCAGTGGACACCGCAGCAGCGGATGACCGCTCCGCTGATGCACATGGCCGCGTGGCTGGCGAATCGGCTGGTCTACGAAAAGCCGAGGCATGTCCGCAAGGTGCTGTTCCTCGACGAGAACAAGTACCTCGAATCCACCGGTGCCGGCCGCACCCTGAACCTGCGGATCGCCCGCGACTCACGCAAGTTCAAGGTCCGCGCCCTGGTGTGCTCGCAGCTGCCCGACGACTTCCTCGGCCTGGACGGCACCGACGACAAGACGGCCCTGACCTATGAGGTTTTCGTGGGCGATGTCGGCGGCGACCCGCACGCCATCGACGGGGCTCTCAAGCTCCTCAAACTCCCTGCCGGGCAGGGTTTCGAGGCTTTCCTCGCCGAACTCGGCAGCGGCGGTGAGGACACCCTCGACGAGGACACCGACACCTCCTACCAGGATCAGGCCCGCCGGTGGATGGTCCGGATGGCCGACGACGTCGAACTGGTCCGGTCGAGCTGGGTCCACTTCGTGCACCTGTCTCACGTGTTCGCCGCGTTGAACTCGAGTACCGCGAAGAACGTCCTCGGAGGTGCCGCATGAACGCGCAGCGGTCCCCCAGCCATCAGATGACCTCGAATCGGCGGCTGGCGGGGCGGCTGGGGCGGCTTCTGGCCGTCTTGGCGCTGGTGCTGGCCCCGTTGTTGGTCGGCCCGAACTCCCCCGTCGCGGCGGCCAGCGGTTTCGCGTGCGACGAGGTTCCCGCCCCGGAGTACCCGAAGGGGGCGTTCCCCGCTGTTTTCGACGCGACCAGCACGGACCGCCCCGGCAACGGGGGCACCGGATACACGGACTACGGGTGGGCCGGCCTGCAGTGGTACACCTACGATCTCGGTTGCGGCGCGGATCTGGTGCGCGCCCCGGGAGCGGTGACCGACACCAATTGGGGCAACATCTTCCTCGGGGTCGGGAAGTCCCTGGCCGCGGCCGCATTCTGGCTCGACGATCAAACCAAGACCGGTCAGGCTGCCGAGGACGCCGGGATCGCACCCGCAATGGAGCAGTTCGACGGGGTCGTCTCCTCGATCTCGAATGGCATGCTCGGCATCTACGGTGACTGGCTCGGTATCGGATTGATCGCGGCCGCCGTGATCGTGCTCTGGCACGCACTCAAATCGAACGCGGCCGGCGTCACGAAATCCCTGGCCGTCGGCGGGGCAGCTCTCGCCCTCGGCGCACTGCTCGTCGGCGCACCTCAGCAGGCCATCCGACTCGCCGACGACACCTTCGGGGCCGTGATCACCGATACACAGAACGAGATGCTCTCGGTCTCCGGCGGCGGCGGCAAAGGACCCCGGGACGTGCTGCTCGACGACATCTTCCTCGACGACTGGCGCAAGGGCTGGTTCGGCCCGAACTATCACGACGACGACAACAAGCTCGGTCCCAAGCTGCGCGACACGCTCGCGTTCTCCTACGAGGAACAACAGCAGATCCAGAACGCACCGGACTCCAGTGTCGAGAGCGACCTGAAGGCCAAGAAGGAGCAGGCTTTTCGCGAGAACATCGTCCAGCCACTCAGCGAGAAGTACGGGCTGTCCTACTACACGTTCCAGGGCAAGGACTCCGGTCGCCTCGCCATCGGCTTCATGGCGATGGTCAAGGTCGGTATGCCGTCCATCCTGTGGATCGGTGCATCCGTGCTGAAGCTGATTGCGCTGCTCGCGATTCGCCTGGCCATCTTGTTCGCACCGATCTGGGTACCGCTCGCGGCCGTGCACGCGGGAACGTTGATGCGGGTGTGCCGCATGCTGGCCAGCGCCTACATCTGGGGGGTGGCCGGTGCGGTAATCGTCTCGCTGTACCTGATGGCCCTGGTGAAATTGTATGTCACCGACAACGGGCAGGTTGACGGGTCGTGGCGGCTGTGGTTCATGGTCATCTTGACCCTGGTGTGCTGGTTCATCATGCGGCCGTTCAAGCGAGTTTCTCAGACCTTCACCCAGAACCGCGCCGGCGCTCTCAACCGCAAGGCCCGTCATGCTCAGTCCTCGGTGAAGCAGAAGTTCTTCAAGGGCGCCAGCGCGGTCGTCGGCGGCCCGGCCGGCGCGATGGTCGAGGAGGGCGTCGGGGCGCTGCGCAAGAAGACCAAGGACGGCGGCACCGACGAGAACGACTCGGGCAGCAACTCGGCAGCCCCGGCCCGTCCGGAGGGGCGCGAGCTCAACCAACGGCGCCGGCACGAAACTGATCAGTCCCGCATCACGGCCCGCAAGAAGATGGATCTCCTGCAGCGGCTGACGGACGCACGCAAGGATTCCCAGAGCCGCACCGGGGCGGGCAGCAAGGGCGACGACCACGAGCAGAACAACAGCCACAGCCACACCCGCGGCGGCCGCGGCCGCAGCGCAGTCCTGAGTGCGCTCGGCTCCGGTGGCGGTAGAGCCAACCGTTCAGGGGGCGGAGCGAGCCACGGTAGCGCGCCGCGAGTCAGTGAGACCTGGGACGGCGGAGCGGGTTCTGCCATCGCCCCGACGAAAGTCTTCACCCCGACCCGCAAGGACGTCTCACCCGAGAGGGTGCCCGCCATGTCGGCAGCCTCCGGCAATTCGACTCCGCCTCGGTCGAACGCCCGCCTGTACGAGCCGTCCCTGGCTCCCGAAGTGCGCAAGCACCCGAGCGAGAGGTACAGCTGATGGCCCGCCCCGCCGGGAACCCGGTCCTCGCGCCGATCCGTCGGTGGGTGCTGTACTCGCGCACCAACCTCACGATCAGCGTGGCCGCCGTCCTCGGAGTCCTGTTCCTCGCCGGCTCCATGTTCGGGGAACCCCTCACGCCCACAAATACGTCAACCAGAGCGGCAACGACCGGCTCAACGACCACCACCGCGGCGCCGTCAGACGAGATCACCTACGACCTCGTCGAGGTGACCGAGTCGGCCATCGCGGGCAAGACCGCGGCCGCGATCGCGAAGAGTGCCCCGGCCACCGCGATGGCCTACGCGCACAGCTACGTCGACATCTCCCAGTCGAATACCGAGTGGAGGACCAAGCTCGGCCGATACACCACCGACACCCCCGGTGACACGATCGTCGCCGCACGTCCCCAGGTACCGGTGGCGATCACCGGGCCCACGACCAGCGAGATCGTCACCGGCACCGGCACCGGTGGCGATCGGCGGGCCGAGGTCACCATCCCCACCCAGGCCGGCGACCTGCGCGTGACCGTGCAGGTGGCCGAGTCCCCGAACGGGACGAAATGGCAGGTCCAGAACCCCTTTCCCACCCTCGACCGCGACGAGGTCGGCAAGCTCAGTACCTCCCCGTCCCTGGTGAGCGACCCCGCGCTCACCTCGCGCACGACCACCGCACCATCGACGACAACCTCGGCGACGACTTCGGCGACGGAGCCCACACCGACGGCTACGTCCGATTCCGAGCCGTCACCGCCGGCTTCGTCCGACTCCGAGCCGACACCTGTGCCGGTGCCCGGACCGATCCCGATCCCCGAACTCGACACGCCGATCCCGGGGGCCCTGTGACCCTGCGCCGACGCGGGACCGCGCTGCTCCTCGCGGCAGCGGCCACCACAGTCCTCGGGACAACGGCGTGCGCGCCCCAGCCGGTCATTCCTCACGATCGGTGCAAGACCACCTCCGCCGGCAACGACCCGAGCACTGGTGGCCAGATGCGGGCGTCCGGGCCGATCACTGCGCCCACGAAGGCGGGGACCACCACGTTCACCTCCGGTTTCGGGCCGCGATGGGGTACCGAGCACAAGGGCGTCGACTTCGCCGGCTCCGTCGGCACACCGATCTACGCCGCCCTCGACGGCGTCGTGGTCCGCTCCGGTACGGCCACGGGATTCGGGCACTGGATCGTCGTCGATTCCCTCGTCGGCGACACACCGGTCTCTACCGTGTACGGGCACATGTTCGCCGACGGGCTGATCGCCCGTGAAGGCCAGCAGGTCAAGGCCGGTGACCACATCGCCAATATCGGCAACGACGGTGAGTCCACCGGCGCCCACCTGCATTTCGAGTACTGGGAAGGCGGCCGCTTCCAAGGCGGCACCGCCGTCGACCCGATGACCAAGCTCGGCGGCGCCGCAACGACCACCAATACCGCCGCGGATTCGGACAACATTGAGCTCGCGGCCGCGACATCGCCGATCGACTGCGCGGGCTTCGGCACCGTCGGTGGCGGCGAGCTGGCCGCCGGATCGGTGCCACCAGAATTCGACCCGTGGATCCGTAAAGCCGGCAGCATCTGCCCCGGCATTCGGCCCCCGATCCTGTCCTCGCAGCTCTACGCCGAGAATCAGTTTCGGCACGGCGCCAACGCCCCAGTCTCACCGTCGGGTGCGCTCGGGCCCGCGCAGTTCATGCCCGGAACCTGGGCGACCTGGGGCAAGGACTACGACGGCGACGGCAAGGTCGACCCCAATTCGATCGGCGACGCCGTCATGGCTCAAGGGCATTTCATGTGCGCCCTCAACGACCAGGTCAACGCCGCGCTCGCGGCCGGCACCGTGACCGGAGATCCGGTCGAGCTGTCGCTGGCCGCGTACAACGCCGGTTTCGGTGCGGTGCAGGCTCACCGCGGCATTCCCCCGTATGCCGAGACTCAGAACTACGTCGCGAAGATCGTCCTCGGTCAGGCCAAGTACACGTCCCTGAGTTCCACCGGCCGCCTGGTCCCGAACGGGTCGAAGGACGGCGGCCAGGTCGTTGCGGCCGCGCGGCAGTACCTCGGCACCCCGTATGTCTGGGGTGGAGGTAGCACCGGCGGACCGTCCGGTGGTGGCTTCGACTGCTCCGGACTGACCAGCTACGCGATCTTCACCGGCAGCGGTGGCAAGGTCACACTGCCACGGACCTCGGAGCAGCAGTGGACCGTCGGCATCGAGATCCCGATCGATCAGGCCCAACCAGGCGACCTCGTCTTCGGATCCTGGGCCGCTTCCGGACCGGGTCACGTCGGCGTCGCGCTGGGAGGTGGGCGCATGATCCACGCCCCGACCACGGGTGACGTCGTGAAGGAAGCGTCATTAATGAGCGGGATGAAGGCACGGAGGGTGATGTGATGAGTGGACTGCCCGCAACTGCCGCAGGAGGACCGAGATGAGCGTGCGTCGATTCCTGGCCGTGGTGCTGCTCCTCGGCGCCCTGGCCGCCGTCCTCGTCTATGCGTGCCGGCCGAACGGAGAAGATCCGCAAACCTTGCCTGCAGAGACGTCGACGACGTCCGCCCCTGCGCCGTCGATCACCATTGCTCCAGTACCTCCGCCGACCGCTGCGACACCGGCGCCAGGCGCCGCGGCGGCGGAGGAGGTAGCCCGCCAGGCCCTGGCTGTCGCGTTCACCTGGTACCCGGCCACCGACCAGTCCCCCAATGACGGCTTCATCCGGGCTCGACAGTGGCTGACCGACAGCCTGGCATCGCAAGTGGCCGTACCGGTCACGACCGAACGCGGACCCGGCGTGCAATGGGGACAATGGGCCACCGCGAATGCGAAGGTCGTCGCCGACGTGATGATCGGCTGCTCCGGGTGCCCGCCCGATACCGATACCCTCATTCACCGAGTCGCCACCATCCATCAGACCGCGATCACCGGTGACAACGCCGTCCCCGTCTCCCCCGACACCACTGTCTGGGTCACCCTCACCAATGCCGGGGACAGCTGGCTCATCGACACCATCCGGTACTGAAAGCAGTAGCCCGCACCGAGTTCGACAACGCCGCCCTGCGGCAAAAGGAGGGGAAACTAGATGTCCAACCGCAGCCGCACGCTCGTCGGCCTCGCTCTCACCAGCATGATCGCCGCCACCCTGACCGCATGCTCCGGCTCGTCGAGCGATGACGGCCGGCCCGGCACCGTGACGCCGGCAGCGTCGGCGGGCGGCGTTGACGGATGGGACGGCAACATCGCCATCGGCGTCGGCAACCGCAAAGGCGTCGACCTCGTGACCCTTCCGGCCCCGGACCAGGTCGATGTCCAGTGCCACGGCGAGGGTGACGATCTCACCGTCGATGTCATCGCACCGAACGGGTGGCACGCCACCCTCACGCACGGATCCCAGACGATCACGGTCGAGAACGAGACCCTCAACTATCCCGCTCACGACTTCGCCGAATCCCAGAGGGCAATCGATGCGGTCAATAACGTAAGCCGAAAGTCCGAGTTTCCGATCGGAGTCACCTGGGATCAGCCGGCCGTTGGCGATGTGGAGATCCAGGTCGACGCCGACACCCCGCCGCACTGGATGGTGAATTCCCCGTACGAGGACTTCGACATGTACATGCACATCAGCTGCGGCCTGAAGTAAGAGCCGACGCGACGCTCCTTCCTAGGGGACGTGTCGTCTACACAGTTCAAAGCACCAATTGAGCGGCGACAGACCGCGATCTAGGCACCCCGGGGCTTCACCGCCAGCACCAGGACAAGCATCCGATCAGACGCCCTCCTTACTGATGCGTAAGATAGTGCCGCGCCTTCAGGTGTGAAGGTTTCCCGGTTCTTGACGACTTCGGTTCCGGATGTGGCGGCCGGCATGGATCAGTGCCTGGTCACACCTGCCTATCCCCCGGTGGTGCTAGCTATGTCTGGTGTTCGACGTATCCATCATCTGAATTGCGGATCCTTCGATTCGCTCGCAAGCGGCCCACTGGTCTCGCATGTCCTGCTGTGCGAGACGAACGACGGCCTGGTCCTAGTCGACAGTGGAATCGGCCGGTCGGATATTGCCGCGCCGAAAAATCGGCTCGGCCGCGTCGCCCTGGCCCTCGGGCCGGCGTTGCGCGTGGAGGAGACGGCCGCACATCAAATCGAAGCCCTCGGCTACCAACTCTCGGACGTGCGCCACATCGTGGCGACGCACCTGGACTACGACCACATCGGTGGCGCACTCGACTTTCCTCACGCAACAGTGCACACGACAGCCGCCGAACTCCGCACCGCGCAAGCGCGGCGCCGGCTACCCGAGCGTCTCCGGTATCGCCGCCCGCACGTCGAGGCGATCACCTCGTTCCAGACGTACGACGGGACCGGAGAAGAGCTACTCGGCCTTCCCACCGCACACCCGATCATCGGAGTCGAAGACGTGTGGCTCGTCCCGATGCCCGGACATTCCATCGGCCATGCCGGTGTCGCGGTCCGAACCAGCAACCGCGGTTGGCTATTTCATGCGGGAGATGCCTTCTACCATCGAGCAGTACTCTCCCCCAGTCGATCCGCACCAATAAGCCGCGCCACGACGCTGCGTGCAATCGAGCTGACCCTGGCCTCAATTCCCGCGAAAGTCCGTGCAAATCACCAGCAACTCCGCAAACTCGCACACGACCCCTCACAACAAGTGACCATCTTCTGTGCGCACGATGCGGTTCTGTTCGATCGGCTTCGCGCAGAACAGAGCCCGATTTTCCCCTGACCCAACGCTTACATAGGGTTGAGGTTGATGGAGGGGAGTTTTACGTGACAGACGTACTCGAAGGCCGCCAACAGAATGGCGCCCCAGAAACCGGCAACCAGGGCTGGGTAATTTTCGAAACTCTCGGTGTCGATGCAGGTCAAGAGCCTTGCGTCGTCTCCGAAGGCGGTCTCGCGCGCGACTTCGCGAGCCGGATGAAAAGGAGCTGGAGCGTCGCGACGAACCGTGGCGACGCCGCCAAACTCCGCGAGGCAGCACAGAAAGCCATCAGCGCCGTCCTCAAAGCCCGTAAACCACTTCATGATCGGGTTTGGTTGTCGCAGAACCGAACCGCGGTATCTTATGCGGCCCCCATCCTGTCTTCGAATGGGGAAATCTTTGGCGTGCAGGTATATATCGCAGCAGCCGGAGAGGCGCCGCCCCCTCCACGTACGGTCGGGACCTTCGAGTGGGATTTCGCCACGATGCGGTCCGAGCACACCCTTATCGTTGAGGAGAAGATCCTCGGCATCGACACCACCCAGCCCAACCGCAGCCTTCCCGAGATCTGGCGTTTCTTCACCGCCTTCGACAAGCGCGACGCCTACACCGTGTATGTCGGCCAGATCGGCCACGGCCAAATAGAACCAAGCCAGCCTTTTGCGGCCGAGATCAGCCTGGAGGGCGACGACAAGGTTCTACGGTGCGTGCACATGACAACCCGGGGCCGCGAGATCGGCGGCCGGAAGACTATCGCCGGCCTCATCCACGACCTCACCGACGAGACACACCCCAAGCGGGATTTCCACCGCGAGTACAGCAAGACCCAGGCCATGACGATCGAGAAGTCGCTTGCCGAGCCGATGGGCATCGGATACCTGGAGCTGATCACGGGCCTGTTCCTGGAATGGGATGTCACACCTCCCGGACCGCTCGCTCGCTGGCGCACCGAAGTCGCTGAGATCCACGAGAAGAGCCGAGATGCATTTCTGCATGCCCGGGAATCACTTCGGAACGGCGACGCCCTCAGCCTCGACGTGGTGCTGTTCGTCCGGTTCTCCGAGTCGGAGGAGTGGACACCCGCCGAGCTGACCATCACCGGAGTGGCTACAGCCAGCGCCGAGCACGGTGTAACGGTGGTGCAAGCGATGGTGCTGGTACGCCCCGGCACCGGCCCGATGTGCTGGTAGTGCACCATTCAATAACAGCGGCAATCGATCTCGCCCGCCCCATCGCGGTGGGCGAGATCGACACACCGCACCGATCGTTCGGTTGCAGAGTTCCTGAGGACTGCTAATCTGATGTCCGCGCTCCCCACCCGGGAGTTTCCTGAGGCTTGTCGTAGTCGGCTTCAGAAGAGGCAAAACAACGTGTGGCACACGTGTATCTTCTTGCGCCACACCGTTCCCGGGGGTGGGTTATGTCGATTCGAGCAACCGAGCTACTTCTCTCAGCGCTCAGCGTTGCGAAGAAGTGGGACCTCGGGGGGTCGACGCAGAAATCGTCATTCACCGGCCGATCGTTACGCCTCAGCAACACTTCCCCAGCAGCCCTGCGCCCGACTGCACAATCCTCAGTCGAGTGGCGGCCGGGCGCGCCCACGCTCGTACGCCGCTCGAATCTCGGTAACGGACACTCCAAGTTCGCCTGCAAGCCGTTCAGCGACAGCATCGCCGAGCTTGGCGTGTCCGCGTTCGAGCGCGGCGAGGAGGGAAGTCGACACGCCGATGACCCCGGCGAGCTGCGCTTGGGTTCGGCCAGTCAGCTCGCGCAGCGTGCCAAGTTTGCGTTCCTCGACGGGGACATCTATCACCTCGTCCATTCGCAGTCCGAGGATTTCCACAACCCTCATCAATCGATCGACCTGAGGGGTCGATCGACCCACTTCCCATGCCGAGATCGTGGCCGTGCTCACATCGGCACGCAGGGCGAGTTCGCCCTGCGCCAAGTGCTTGTCGATACGCGCCTGGGAGAGCCGGGAAGGCACGAACCCATCCAGTGTTCGCCGGCTCATCCTGGGCAACCTCGCATAACGAGCCATGCTGCCCGACCTCCAGGACTGTTGTCACAAAAAAGTACGATAGACAAGAGCGGTAAAGTGTAAGACTATATTAGAATCCCAAGGGGGATGAGCACCTGACTTCCCCCACACAACAAGAAACCCCCCGATCGCTACCAACGATCAGGGGGCCTCGACCGGAGCGGGGCGCCAACCCCTAGCCGGTCATAGCAGATTGGAACCTCTGCAATGAACACGTTAGCTGGCGCTCTAATAGAGCGTCCCAAGAAGCACCTATCCGCAACCCGATCGTTGGCAACCGCAAGTGCCGCTGACCTGGTACGCATCACGTCCCTGCACTCGACAATGGACGGACGCTGCACCGAATGCGGCTATGAGCCGACCATCATCAAACCTCTGTGCCCAGAGGCCGCGGCAGCACTACGTGAGCTGACACAGCGCGATGCGAAGACGGGCACCCGCGGAACTCAGTTTTCGAACTCCTCGACCAGCGATCTGCTGGCCTCATCACTTCAACACCGCCCCACCTCTACCGGCCGGTGCCTGCGCTGCGGATTCACCTACACCGCCGGGTGCGAGGACTGCCCAGCACTCCGCGCTATTCGGAGGGAGCTCGAGAGCCGCGGCGTCACACCGATCCGACCAGAGGCCCAAGATTCGGCACTCTGCTCCGGCCGAGCGAAGGCATGGGAGATCGAGGGGCAGAGCGCAGCCCAGTTGCGGCGCGTAATTGACGCGTGCAAACAGTGCCCGCTCCTCGCCCAATGCCGCACCGAGACCCTCCGGGCAATCGAACAAGGTGAGCCGCCGCGAGGGATGATCGTCGCCGGCGACGCCTACGACCTGCGTGGAAACCGGATCGAACACCGCCACCTGGCGCGATACGAAGCAGTGGCCTCGGGCTCTCGAAGTCGATGGGATACGACGCGGGCTGGAGTCGCAGCATGACCGCCCCCACGCCCTGCTCGATCGACCCTGAATCCTGGGACCTGGATGCAGGTTCCTACCGCGCCGGCCTCGACGCCCAGGCCGAATGCCTGCGGTGCCCGCGACTTACCGCCTGCCGGAGAGAGGTCGCGGAGTTGACCAGCGCGGGCACTCCCCCGCAGTCGATGATCTGGGCGGCAGTTGCGTACCGCCACGACGGCGAAGCCATCCTGACCCGCCATGACCTGCGCGCCTATTACAACCGGAGCGAAGGCCAGCGTGAGGCCAACCGGGGGGTGGCGGCATGACATCACTCGTTGATCGCGTCTACTTCATGGCCACCGGTCAGCTGGAGTCCCCTGCCACTGAAGGCCCCCCAGCCGTTCGGTGGGGGTGGATCGCCGACCTCTATGCCCACCCGCAGTGGGGTCTCGTCACGGTCCCCGGGTTCTCGCAGGCCGAGGCGCAGACTGTCGCCTCCCTCTGCCGCGCCACACCGATCGGCTCAGTCGACTCGATCTCCGCACGCTGGAACGTCTTCGAGCAGCTCGCGACGATCAAGCTCGATCGCGCGCCGTCCAATTACGCATGGGCCGCGGTAGCCAACTCCTCGATCGATGCCCGGGACTACCTGGCCGGCGGCGACTTCAGTGGCGTCGAGACGGTCACCAGCGCCTTCTGGGCGCATCTCGCCGTTCATCCGACGGCGGTCGCCGAGAACCGGATCTCAACGGCAATCGAGGCGTGGAACACCCGTTTCCACAGCTCAACGAGAGGGGCAGCCGCATGACCACCTTCACCGCCACCGACCGCCATGGGCAGGAGTGGGAACTCATCCCGATGCAGGAGATGGTCTGCGCGCGACGAGTCGCCGACGTGGATGACGTCACCGCGCTCGACGCCGAGGACCTCATCCACGATTGCGGTCCGCTCCTGCTCTCCGCGGGTCACTCCGGATTCGGGGTTGGAACACGCGACTCGCTTCTCGACGTGATTGACCTCGTCGCATCGGACCCGGAAACTGCCTCGGTCGACCAGGTCCGCGAAGTCGCGGCCATCGCTCAGCGCATGCTCACCACCCTGACACGCGCCGAAGTCGGCACGCCGAGAGCAGACTCGGCGTTCTCAGCCTCTCCCCGGCGTCAGTCGCCGCAGAGCCGCAATGGACTAGGCCGCCCGTGGTGACCACCTCAGTCGCACGCGGCACCCCTCACGACGTCGAGTTCGGCGGCGACGAGACCGTCACGACTGTGTTCTGGGCGTTTGGCGGTCAGCCTTCTGGTGTCGGCGGTTCGGGCTGCAATCGCAGCCTGGGCAGGCTCTCAAGCCCCGGACGCAGAAGGTCACAACGTGAACAGATTCGTCACAGATGCATCACGCGTGCCTAACCGATCGGCGCCATCGGGCGTGGTGAGATGGTCGATGACCTGTGTCCAGAGGGAAGGAAGTGATGGCTGTGGCTGAGTGACGAAATGAACGTCCTCGATACCTAATTTCATCAGCGCAGACCCTCAGAAAACGAAAAAACCCCCTGGTGGGGGTGGTTTCAAGTCAGGAACCGCAACCGCGGATTTCGTCGAGGAGGACTTGGCAGGTCCTCCTCACCAAGAGGGTGAAGGCCTTGGCAGGGCCGTCACGTTCTCTGAGGTGAGTTTCGAAAGCTCGAACTTTCGAACTCGTACTGCAACACCCCGAAGGGCTTTTACCTGTGACAGGTACCGCCCAGGGTAACCCATACCCTGAATCAGCATTGCTAACTCGATCATCGACGCTCGGCGTGTCGTCCGACACGCCGGTGCAAGTAGTCGATCCTGCTCCCGATGCGGAGTGGGCAGCACTCGTTGACGCCGCGCACCGCAACGTCAGCGAACTCGAACACTTCAACCATGCGAGTGGTCAGCGTGGCAGCTCGTGGGCGCTACCCGTCGCTGACGGCGCGTACCGGGATATCCCGGTGTGGTCGGGTAAGCGTCTGTGGCTACGGCAGGTTCGCCACGCGGTAACCAACACCGACACCGGCAGGGCCGCTGTCAAACAGCGCCGCATCGGCGTTGAAACGATGATCGCGGTCGCGGCCGCCCACGCACGATTCGCCGACTCCACCACCGGACGGGACATCACTGCTTCGGTAGCCAAGATCGGCCGCGTGGCAGGGGTATCCGAATCGGTAGTCCAACGTGCACGACGCGTGCTCCGTGACCTGGGTGTGGGCCACGAGGTAGTCCGTGGTCGCCTACTGCAGAGCCATGAATTCATGGCCGCCGAGCTGCACCATGGCGGCCACCAGCGCGGAGCTGCGAGCGTGTGGGCCCTGTCGAGCCCCCGATGGGTCATCGAGGCCACTCCTCGACCAGCCGCCGCTCAGCGACGCTCTCCCGCACGCTCAGCACACCGGGTACAGACGCATCAGCAGCGCCGCCAACGCCAGCAGGCAGCAGCCACCAAAGCCGCGGCGAGTAATCCCCAGCTCAGCGGGCGGGACACCCTATCTCTTGGTTCTAACGTTCTTGAGAAGTTCTCTCGTAAGAGAGAACTCACCAAGCGCGCGCGAACGCACGCAGGAGCAATAACCACCAACAGCAATCGGCCCCTGCACACACAACGCGCGGCCGCACAGCTCGCCCATCTCGCACCTGCACTGACACCGGATGGACATATCGGCCAGCTCGTCGACGTGCTCGTACGCACCGGCATCGACACCACCCGCTGGACCGGCCGCGACATCGCCGACGCCCTCACCTGCGACACTCAGAACCGGGGGTGGACCTGGCCGGACGCGAAGAGCTGGCGCACCGGCGGCTACTCGGTCCAAAACCCGGTCCG
The DNA here is from genome assembly GCF_048381435.1 of Rhodococcus mengyinensis. Lineage (NCBI taxonomy): Bacteria > Bacillati > Actinomycetota > Actinomycetes > Mycobacteriales > Nocardiaceae > Rhodococcus > Rhodococcus mengyinensis. The sequence goes on from NZ_JBLWIT010000077.1 coordinate 28,612, forward strand.
ATACGCCCACATGCGGCTCTCACGCATCGATTTCACTGGCCCCTCCCCGAGCCAGCAACGAGCCAGAATCGACGCCCAGCGACGCGCTGAGCAGGCAGCACGCGCTACCGAGGCTGCGGAGGCTCGATCTCGGGCGGCAAGTGCCGAACACCGCGCGGCGATGCGAGCGAATTGGCGCACACTCGCTGCCGCTGCGAGCGCCACACACCACGGAGGGAACCACGAATGATCGCCACCACCAGCCTCCATCGGTTACAAACTCCTCGCCTCTCCGAGCTGGTGGCGAATCACGGGGTAGGAACCCTCGAACCGAGAGGGGATCCCCGACCTCGAAGCCGGGGATCCCCTGAGATTGATCTTTCAGATGCAGCTAGCTGGGTGGAGCCTATTGCTCCGCAATGCTGACTATTTCTTGCGGAGTTTTCACTCCCTTGAGACGGTCAGCCTTAACACGGAGCCGTGCAGCTGCTGCTCTTTCCCCCTGGGTTACTTCATGGCCGGTGATGGCAGACCGCCCGACGACCGTCCAGCCGTCTTTCAGCTCGACGGTGCGCCCTTCCTCGGTCTGCTCGAAGGCGAGCCAGTCTCCCGACTTCGGATGTTCCACCCAAGCATCGGATCCGGGAAACACGAGCGCCTCATGACCGTCGTCGTACCGGACGAGATAGGGCGGCTCGCCGTTCTCTCCGTGTACCGCCACCACCTCGGCGGTCTTCTCGTGCACTCCGACCACCCTGCCCTGAACGTGCAACCGGTCTCCCACTGCTACGTCACCGAAGGCGGTCTCGGTGCGGCCGACGCCGCCGGCGGTGTCGGAGATGCGACCTGAAGCGTGGCCCGCGAGCTTCGCGGCCTGCTCGTCGACGGCGCGCGTTTGGCGTGCAACGGTGCCGAGAGCTTCCTCGGTCAGCTCGAAGGCGTCGCCGAAGGCGGTCTCGGCGCGGCCGATGCCCTCCTCGACCGGCTGCTTGCGGATGCGCTCGACGAGGGCATCGCCGTGCTCGGCGAGAGATGTGTACAGGTCGGAGGTGACCTTCAGGTAGGCCTCGGCGACCTTGCGCAGCTCGTCGGCGGTGAACTTCTCCCGCAGCTCGGCAAGCTCCTCGGGCAGCTCGGACGGCAGTCCGGCGAGGCGGTCGCGAAGGTTCTCGACGCCGTCGGTGATGACCTCTTCCTGGAGTCCGGCGATGCGCTCCTTGGCGCCGCCGACACGCTCCTCGACGTCACCCTGGGTGGACTCGGCGCGCGAGCGGACCTGGGCGACGACGTCGGCCACGGCCTGCACCACGACGTCTCCGGCGCCTACGGCCGCGTACAGCGAGGTCTTGACCTCTGGCTGCTTGACTGCATCCATGTCATTGGATCCGGCTGCCGCCTTGGATTTGTCCATGTCACCCGCCTCACTAAGCTCTCAGTTACCGATGCTCCCCGAATGTGCTCTAGCTGTCACCTTCGGATACCGCCAGTTCAGTTGATGCTTCCGTAATCCTCACGATCAGATCGACCGCGTCTGGTGGTAAAAACTGGCTGTCGAGGAGCACGTCGAGGGCTTTGAGACCTAAAGTCCGCTTATAGGAGTCGTCCCCTTCGGTAACCAATTTGATAGCCCAGCTCGCCTGTTCCCACCACATGGCTCGATAACCAATCGCATCTCGCTGATCCCGATCGTCCTTGGCCGCGCGGTCCCGTTGGTCTCGATCGTCCTTGGCCGCGCGGTCCCGCTGATCCCGATCGTCCTTGGCCGCGCGGTCCCGTTGGTCTCGGTCGTCGTTGGCGATCGCGTGAGAATCCCTGCTGTTGCGCCGGACGCCCATGTACGCCACACCAGCGGCGAGCAAGGCCATAGTGCCGCCAAACCCAGCGCTAGTGGCAAACTCCCCGAGTCCTCCCAGTACCGCGTCAAAACCCCATTTCTGGGAAGCGCGGATCAGGGCAGCCCGCACGAGACACCCGACGACGACGACCAGGAAGATCCAGAACATTACTCGCCGCAACCACGGCTTAAGCGTCAGCGTCACAACCCGATTGTGCAGCGTATTCAGCTCAGAAAGTTGAGAGGCACGCATGTTCACGGGGCTCGGTTCATCTCTTTCCGGACCGTCAGCCTCAATGTGATCACCCGTCCGCGGCCCCGTGATCCAAGCCTCATGTGTTCGGTGCAACTGGCACCAAGGGTCCTCGGTGAAGGCCAGGCCTCGGGTGCCGCCTGGTCGACGTAGCCTCGATCGCGGCTACCGGAAGCGGCACGAAGCGCGTTACTGCGCGGGTTCCCGCTGACACGGAAGATTCGGCATAAGGTGCCGGAAACGGCCGCGTTCACCCCGCACCTACTTCGAGGACGGAGCCCCACGTGTCGACGAGCCAGACGAAGACGCCAGCCAAACGGCGCCGCTCCCCCGCTCGCCAGCAACGAACGGAGCAGGTCAGCAGGAACTCCGACTCGGTCCGCGAACGGCTACGCACCGGGGCCACCACCGTCGTCGTCGACACCGCCGGCAGCGAGATCGAACTCGACGACCGCACGTTCGCCAAAGCCAAGACGAACGAGTGGACCATCCGCATCATCGGTACTTCTCTAGTCCGCATCCACCTCGACACCCCGCTCCCGGAGACCGCGCAGATCGTCGCCACGGACGCCGCCCGACTCCAGATCACGGGCCGGGTGCGGCTCTACGCCTACACCAACACAGTCGTCGACGCGTTTGACGATTGCATCGTGATTGCGCGCAACCATGCCGGCATCAACGCCTGCGACAGCGCCCAGGTCAACGCCACGGACAGCGCCTTCGTCAATGCCTATGACAACGCGGTGGTCTACGCGGAGGGCGATGCGGTGGTCCATGCCAGTGGCAACGCGCACCTCGTTCTCAGGGACGGTGCTCGGGCGACCACTGAGCGCGGTGTCACGGTTCATGGGCCTTCCCGCAAGAATGTCCGCGTCCGACGCTGAGATCCCGTTCGTAGACCGATCTGTCTCCATGGGAAGCAATCGAATGGACATGCGGGGTACGTGGATACCGCGAAGTCGTGAAGGTTGCTGAACACGGGCTACACGTCTTCTCGCTCTGCTCCCCTACTGAGGGTGGCTAGTGCTCCGCTTGCGGAACCTGCGCCCTGGAACGGCCAGGCTTGGTGAGAATTTACTGCGCGAAGGATGACCCCTACAAGGCTGCGGTTGGCTTCTGGAGCGGTATCTGACCTGCTGCTCCGCAACATCAGAAGATCTCCGATGAGCAAAGAGCAGCCGTAGTCAGCTGCTGTTTTGTGAGATTCCGGTAGCAGAGATGATCTGAGATTTCCTTAGGTAACCGCATGTCACTGCAGGTTATATGCGCTTGCGCTACATACGATCTGACTAGCTAACCGGAGCAAACCAAAGATATGGGCACTAGTTATAAGCTAATATAAGCTAATATAAGCTTATATAAGCTCCCATATGGGAATAGGAGAGGGGAGGAACATGACGATCACTGCGATCGCGAACCTCAAGGGCGGAGTCGGGAAGACGGTGGTCGCCGGCGGGCTCGCGCACGCCGCTGCCGCCACCGGCCGGACAGTCCTGCTGGTTGATGCGGACATGCAGGGCAATTCCACGAAGCATCTCACCGGCTACACAACATCTGAGCCGTCGCCTCATTCGCTCGCGGATGTTCTCGACCGCCAGACGGACCTACCGATGCGGGACGCGATCGTTGCCGCGCGACGCGATGGAATTCACGTCGTGCCGTCGGGCTTTGCTGAACTTCAGGCGGTCTCCGACCAGCTCGGCACCAAGCCCGGCGGAGAGATGTCCTTTGCCCGTGCCCTCAAGCCGGTGTCTGGCGATTACGAGCACATCCTGATCGACTGCCGCCCGGCGATTGACCTTGTTTCCCGCAGCGCCCTGTACGCCGCCGACAATCTCCTGATCGTCGTCAATCCGGAAGACGATGCAGTCGACGGTCTCAATTCGATCCAGGCAGCTCTCGAAGACCTGGCCGAGTACATGGACAAGGTCCTCCCGGTCGCGGGGATTGTTATCAACAAGCTTGACGGCCGTCGCAAAGATCACGCGGAGGTCATCGACTACCTGAAGGAGTACGGGGCCGCGGACGGTATCGCCCTGCTTGGCGACCCGATCATGCACAGGGGGGATATCTCCAAGCTGACCAACGTAGGTATGGGTTTCGATGAACACCCCGCTAATCCGGTTTGGTCCCGCAACCTCCATAACAACTTCGTCGAGATCCTGGAGAAGGTGGCCCTCTGATGAGCAAAATCCCCCAACCCGCCCGACCCGTGCCTCGCAGTACGCGCAACACGTTCGCTCAGGCCGCGGCAACGACGACCGCAACGCCAGACGCCGTTGCATCAGAGTTGACCGCAACGTCGCCCGCCCCGCCTGCAACAGTCAGTCGCTCCGCAACATCGTCTGCAACGCCGCGGCAACGCAAGGCCGCATCGGCGCCAGCGAAGCCCGCAACAGAGAAGAAGCGCAAGGCCCAGACCACCGACATCCTGCTGTCGCTGGAAGAAGAACTGAAGGACCGGATGGTCGCTGCACTCGAACACACCCGCCCCCGCACCGGGATCAAGAGCCAGCAGGTGTTCATCCGCACCGCAATCGACCAGCTGTGCACCAAGCTCGAAACCCAGTACAACAACGGCGAGCCCTTCCCTGCGCCCGCCGACGAAATCGCCATATAACCCCTATGGGCAGGCAGTCACCATATGGGATATATGGCGCGCAACGTTGCGCCGAAGCGAATATGACGTCTGCCAGCACAAACAGCATTGCGTAGCAACGGCCGCAACGGCCGCAACGAGAGAGACCCCGCCGGGGCCTAGCCGGCGGGGCCTCATCGACCGGGACCCCGTGGAAGGAAACCCCGATCTATGAATGACCTTAATCTCAAGGCTGCACGAATCCAGCTCCGCGCCCTGATCGCGGCCCTGGTCGTTGCGATCCTTATTGCGGTGGGCATCACGGCAGGTGCCTTCGTACTGTCCTTCGCCGTGCTTCGCGACCTCGCATTGCAGGCCACCCTGCCGTATTGGCTCACCTGGATCTTCCCCGCGATCGTCGACGGCGCAATCTTCGGCGCAACGATTGCCGTCGTTGCACTCAGCAAGATCAGCGGCAGCTCGGCCGGCAAAAGGTTCTTTCTGGGACTTGCGATCGCCGTCGTCCTGATCAGTGTGATCGGCAATGCCGTACACGCGTACAAGGCGGCCGAGATCTCCGCACGCAACGTTGCGGCCGGTATCGACCTGGGTTACGTACCGCTGGCACCTACCGGGGCCGCTCTCATCGCGATCATCCCGCCCCTGTTGGTTCTGGCCTTCACCCACGGTGTGGGCATCCTCATCAAAGCAATCGGCACCGCCCACAGCGAATACGCAGAGGTCGTCAACGCCGCCCGGCAGGTGCCCGCAATCGCCGACAACACCCCGGAGCGCAACGTGGAGACCGTCCACAATCCTGCCTCGATGCGCTACCGAGCAGAATCCATTGCGCGCGACCACGACGTGGCGCAGACGCCGGACGTTGCGTACTCGCCGATTGCTGAGGCTGCCGACCCGGCGGCGCCAGCGACATCGGCCGATGCCGAACTGTCGGTCGAGGACCAGACCACCATTGCGACCGACACGCAGCCTGTTGCGCCGGCCCCCGAACCGATCGTTGCGGACGTTGCGGACGTTGCGGACCTGGGGGAGTGGGGGGTTGCACGCAATGCGCTGGACGAGGGCTCCCAGGAAATCTTCGTGTTGCCGGACGAGGAGCAGACCATCGAGAACCTCCTCGACTTCATCAACTCGTGCGATGACTTCGAGCCCGTCGTCAAGGAGACAGCGCGTCTCCGGATCACCGAGAACCTCAGCTACGCGGAAATCGCGACGATTACCCGGGCCAAGGCGGCGTCCACCGCAATGCGCCGCTTCGTCAAGGTCGAGCAACGCGCTGTGGACGCCGGATTCCGAACCCCGCCGCTGCCCGAAGTCGACGACGCAACCGATAACCGCAATGCGGCAACGCCCGAGCAGCAGTTCACGTTGGTGGGGGCACGCTGATGTCCCGCCCGGGCAAAGGCGGCGACGATCAGTTCGCGCTCTTTGACCTGACCGCCTGCGAGGTGGGCGAGGAGGAGGTGCCGACGGACGTCGGTGCAGCAACAACGAGCACCGAAACCGACGTTGCGGTGCAACACTCGCTCGTTGCGGACGCAACAGGAGCCGACGTTGCGCTCCAAGAGGTAGGTGACGAAGCAACATCGGAGGCGGACGCAACGGACGCCGGTGTTGCCGACGATGCAGCAGAGTCGGTCGCAATGCCGACGCCGGTGTGGGAGTCGTTGCCGGTGGGGGAGGACGCCGACGGGCACGCCCTGATCTTGACCGCCGCGGGCACGTACACGCCGTCCGGGCGTGAGCTGACCGGTCCGGTCGATTCGGTGGAGAAGCTGGACAAACTGATTCGCTGGGCCGCCCTGACGCCGTTGGGCGCCCCGCCGCAGGTGTGGATCGTCGGCCAAGGCGCGTGCGAGCTGCTGGGGTGGGTGATCGATCCGGGCAGTGAAGACGACTTCGACGACATGGAAGCCCTGCGCACCCGCGCCGCCACCGAGCTGACCGCAGTCCTGCAGGCCACGCTGACGCCGATGTTGAGCGCGGGCTGGGAGTTGCGCGGCGATCCAGGGCACGTGGTGCACCTGTCCCGCAGCATCGGCAAGTTCACCTCCATGGTCGATGTGGTGATCGAGCCGTACGTATGGACCTATTGGAACAAGGACTTCGGCTGGAACAACCGAGTCGGCGAGATGGGCATCCTCGGCTCACCCACCGCCGGAACGTATCTCCCAGACGATGACCTGCCGGCCGCGCGTGAACTCGGTCGCCGGCTGGTGTGGTCCGCGAAGAACCTCGGCGTGCTCCCCGGCCCGACGCCGGCCCGCACCGGCGCCGCGATCCTCGACAAGATCAAGCGCGAACGCGCCCGATCGGGCAAGGGCATCGTGGTGACGACCGCCGGACCGGTCCCGCCGCTCGACGGCGCCCCGCGCGGGGACCTCGAACCCGCTGTGGGTTGGACCCGAGTGCCGGACGCGGAGGACCTGAACGATACGAGCCGGTTGGTGTCCATCGATCAACGGGCCGCCTACCTGGCCTCGGCCGGGATGCTGGAATTCGGCTATGGGCAGCCCCAGCATCTGACCGGCGGGGCGGCGGCCGCGGCGGCGGTGGGGGAGAAGGGTGCACCGTTCGGGCTGTGGCGGATCACCCTGCCTGCAGGACAAACTCTGTCGCTGCCCGAGAAACTGCCCCTGCCGCACCCACACATGCTTGCGGACCAGCCGGTGCAGACCTGGGTCACCTCGGTCAGCCTCGACGGGTTGTGCTCCCCGGTCGCGGATGGGGGGATCGGCGCCGACCTCGACGACTTGGACATCACCGAGGCCTGGGTGTACCCGCAGCAGGGACGCGTTCTGGACAAGTGGGCGAAGATCCTCCGCGAGGCCCGCAAGGTCTCTGTGGACACCGAGGACACGGCGACGAAACGGTTCATCGGGTCCTGCTACAAGGGCTACATCGGGCGAATGGTGAACCCGGACATGTGGACTGCGAAGCAGATGCAACATCATCACCAACCGCTCTGGCGGGCGGCGATCATTGCGCACTGCCGGTGGCGCGGCCGCCGGGTGGCGATGCGGATCGCCCGCGAGCACGGCCGCTGGCCGGTCCGCACCGTCACCGACTCCTGGGTGTACCTCCTCGCCGATAGCGAGGACATTGCCGACCCGAGTGAGGCGTTGGGGAAGATGTCGGTCGAGAAGGACACACTGCTCACAGACCCGCTGCTATCCGCTTTGGTGTCGGCTCAGGATGTGCATGAGGTGAATCTGGCGATCAGGGCGGCATTCGCCGACGACGAGTTCGCCGCCGACGAACGGGAGGGGGCACTCTGATGGCCCTGCATCTTCCCAAACCCCGCACCACGAAGCCGGCACAGGAGGCGGTCGGTCTCGACGGCCTCAAGGTTTCCGTTGCCAACGCCGCGACCAGCGGTGTCGAAAAATCCAAGCAGGTCAAGAGCGGGGGACTGGCCGGCCTGACCAGCAAGGTCTCCGTCAAGCAGCTGCGCACGGAGCTCGGCAACGAGGGCCTGCGGCAGGCCGCGATCGATGCCGGCCGCACACCCCCGTCGGACCGCACGTTGCGCCGATGGGCGCAGCAAGGCCGGATCCCGCACGCCGACGTCCTCGAGCGTGCGCAACGCCGTGCCGCGATCGAACGCCTCGGCGGCGTCGATGCGTTGGCCGCAAAGATCGGCCGATCCCGCTCCGCAGTCTCCCGATACCGATCCGGGGAAACCAACGAGCTGCGCGCCGACGCCAGCAAGAAACTCAAGAACGTCAAGGCCCAAGACATCATGAAGCGCGCTGGCGTGCTGCGCCCGGACGGAACACCGAAGAAGGCCGTCATCCGCGTCAAGGGCGGCGTCATGGTCCGCAACGGCGCCGACGAGGGCTACGACTACCGCGTCCGCACCCTGGATTTCGCGAACTCCGACACACCCTTCACCAGCGACGAGTCACGCGAACTCGCCGCCGCACTAGCCAACGACGACCACGCGCGAGTGGTCGCGCTCCTCGAACGACACGCCACCCTCGACTACCCCGAGAACAAGGGCTTCGACAAATACAGCGACCAGTTCGGATTCCACTTCGACCACATCGACTCCGTCCACATCGACTGGATCTAATGTCCAGCCTCTGCCTCCAGGCTGGGCAAACTGAGTTATCCACAGGGCTGCTAGAGATTTCCGCGCCAACTCACGACACTGTGCCCCTCACCTCGACGTGGGCATGGCCGGCTGGGACAAGCGGTACTGCCTACCGACGGGTGAACCACCACTTGTCCGCCGGGTAGATGAGGTGTCGATGCCTGCCACACGTCCGACCGCTCGCCGCGTACTCGCCGCACTGGTGACCGCGACGGTCGCCACCGGAACGGCCGCGCTGACCGCCCCTGCCGTCGCACACGCCGACCCGGCGGGGTGCGCCGCCACATACAACCTGTTCATCCCAGGAACCTGGGAAACCAACGAGAACGCGGATCCTTCGGTGCCGGTCGGCATGCTGAAACCGATCGCCGACGCCATCAAGACCACCCAGGGTGACCGGGCCGAGGTCTACACCCTCCCGTACATGGCCCGCGCGTTCGACAACGGCCACACCTACGCCGACAGCAAGTCCGACGCACGCGCGAAGGCGGACAACGTGCTGTCCGAAGAGGCAAGCAGGTGCGCGCGAACAAAGTTCACGATCACCGGCTATTCCCAGGGCGCGGACGCTGCCGGGGACCTGGCCTCCGCCATCGGCAACGGCAACGGCCCCATCCCACCCGAGCGAATACTCGCAGTTGGGCTGTTGGCCGACCCCGGTGCCGGCACCAAAGGTGCCGCTGTCGTCGGTCCGCGTTCGACCGGGACCGGCATTGCCGACCCGCGCCCGCAGGGGATGGGCAAGCTCTCGGGGCGCGTCGCCTCCATCTGCTACTCCGGCAAGGACCTGTATTGCTCGATCCAGAAGGGCTCGAACCCCCTGCTCGGATCGCTCGGCTCCATCCTGAGCAAGTCACCGAGCATCGGTGCCGACGCCACTGCGGCAGGTGGGAATTCGACCGTTGCTACCGCATTGACCTCGGATTTCTCCAAGGCCGACCTGCCCGGGATCAGCGCGAACACCACGTCGTTGGCGCAGCAGAGCAGCGCGAACACGATCGACGTCGCCCAGGTTGCGAAGTCCGCCACCTCGCTGATGAACACGCTCACACCAGTGGCCGATCTGATTGCGAGCGGCGCCGCGAACTCTGCAGCCACCACCCAACTGACCACCGCAGCGCCCGGTACGGCAGAGCACGCCGCCGGACAGGTCCTCGGCGTCGCCTCGCAAGCCGATCTGTCGAGCGCACTGACCACCGCAGCGAAACTGGCGGACACCGCGTCGTCACTGGTGCAATCGGGGACCATCACCCTGCCGTCCGCCTCGCCGGACGCGGCCGCATTGTCCACCGCGGCAGGAACGCTGAGCACCCAGGTCGCACCGCTGGCCGCCACGCCCGCCGACGCGCTCTCGTCCGCGTCGAGTGTGCTGTCGGTGCTCAAACCGAGCGTCGTCGTCGGCCAGGCGCTCAACGTGGTGACGAACGCGACCGCCCTCGACCTCCCGGGCATCCTCCGCAACCTGACCCTGCTCCCGCAGAAGGTCGCCGCCCTCGACGCGCGCGGAGCACACCAGATCGCGGGGGAGCTGAACAACCAGTTCTCGCCGCTGGTCCGGCTGGCCGCGGGTGTCGACCTGCGGTGGGTATCCCAGATCCTCTCTGTCATTCCGGATCCCACCGGGTACACACAGATCGCCGCCCTGGTGACCTCGATCCTGGGGAACGTTGACATCGTCAGACTCGCCAATCTGGTCGGTCAGATTCAGGAAATAGCCTGGGCGGCCGTCGAAAAGCTGCTTCCGCCCCCTGGACAGGTACCTGACCCGCTCGGCGCCGGAGCGGCAATGACCGGGCTGCTGCCGGTCGGCCTCGATCTTGCCTCCGTGGCGGTGAACATGCTCAGCGGGAAAGCCACCAAGACCGACGTGGCGCTCCTGGGCAAACAGACGAACACCGCCTCCAACGCGATCACCGCCCAGGCACAGAACGTCGACCTACCCGGCCTGACCGGATCGTTGACCACGATGGCCAGCTCCCAGGGCGCAGACGACCTCGCCGCCCTGGTCGGAGAAGGACTAAACGCCGCGAGCTTCTTCACCTCCGGTGCGCACACCGACTACGGAAATCTCGTCGTCGACAACGCCGGCCGCAGCGCCATCAAGTGGCTCTCCGACTGGCTCAACCTACAAATCGGCCGGGCCGCGTGACCCGCCTCCGACACCGATGTAGGTTCTCAGTCTCGGCTGCACCTGTCTCAGTGCGAGCTGCACTTCGACTGCACTCGGCGCGCTGCGATTGAGACTCCGCAGGTCAGGATGCTTTGTTTTTCACGCACGCGAACCACCCCGGCGAAGAAGTGCCGCGAAGCTGAGACTGATGGCGGTGCAATCGCCATGAGACAACGTCGGTTCCCGCTGGTCACGGGTTGATCAGGTGAAGCCAGGCGTGAGTCCCTACAACCGAATCTGCACGTAGAGAGGCGAACTGTCATGACTACCCACCGATCACACAATCCCGCCGCACGGTGGATTTGGTGCGCACAGTGCCGACAACGCGGCTACCTCGCTCGCGGCGACGCCAAGAAGGTCCGTAAGCAGCGCCACCACGGCGCCAAAGGGCTCGCGGTATTCGCCTGTCCGCACAACCCTGGCCAGTTTCATGTCGGCCTCCGCCCAGCCGCGCTCGGCAACGGCACGCTCACGCGCACGCAGCTGCGCCAGAACCAGCTGGGCCTGTTCACCGACGGCGCGGCCGCGACCAACTGAGGAGAACTGATGGCGAACAAGTTCCGGGCGCTGGCCGGCGGCTCCATTCTGGCCGCTGCGGCGCTCGCGCTCGTCGGCCAGCAGAGCGTGTTTGCCGTCGTCACAGACATGAACACCACCCTGGCTGACGTCTTCACGGTGGCCGACACCGAAGAACCTGCACCTGCCACAGCAGATGCCGCACCAGGCCTCGACCAGCTGATTGCCGCGCTGACCGTTGTCGACGAACTTCCCACAGTGCCCGGATACGACCGAGATTGCGGCAAAGGGAACGGCTGCGTCTTCGGCCCATCCTGGACTGACAACTACACCGGCCCGGACTCACACAACGGCTGCGACACCCGCAACGACATCCTCAGAACCCAGTTGATCGACGTGCGATACAAGCCGAACACCCATGACTGCAAGGTCATCTCGGGCACACTCAACGACCCCTACACCGGTACCACGATCGCGTTCTCGACCGAGAAGCCCTCCGCTGTGCAGGTCGATCACGTCTATCCCCTCTCGAGAGGATGGCGAGCCGGGGCCGCCACCTGGACTCCGGAACAACGCGTCGCGTTCGCTAACGACACCGCCTCGAACTTGATCGCATCCGAGGGCAAAGCGAACCAAGCCAAATCGGACCAGGGGCCGGACACCTGGCTACCCCCGAACACCGCATTCAGGTGCGAATACGCGCAGAAATACCTGGTAGTCGCCGCCAAATACCACCTGGTCGTCACCGCCGGCGACGTCGACGTAGCACGACGAGAGTGCAACCGATAACCGGCCGAAACGCACTTGAGCAGAAACCACTGGAGAACACCACGAATGCAATGACGCTCACCGGCCATACCCGGAACGGTGCCAACGCTTTTCGTGAAAGGAACACACCCACCATGCCTCTCTTCATGTGGATCTTCTATTTGCTTGGAATCGGCACATTCCCGGGCGGCAGCCCTTTCTAGGCCACCACCGCGCGCACAGATCCTCACATTCACCGCCCCGCCGGGCACAGCTTCCACGCCCGGCAGGGGCGGTGTGCGGGAAAGCCTCTTCTCGGCTTGTGTAAGCCACCCACGGCGGGCCGATCCTGACCTCCCCCCGCGAAGTTGATGTGTGCCATGCTGAGGACACAGTTCGTGAAAGCGTGGGGGAGACATGGCTGTTCAAACACTGATGCAACCTGCCGGAAGACATGGCTGGACGATCCGGTGTGATCTGTGCGAGCACCGGTTCACCGCCGCCGTGACCGGCCGATCCGACGCGTGCAGCTTCGCGCAGACCAACGGGTGGATCATTGATGACACCACACGTTGCCCGATGTGCGCGGCAACGCAGTCGGCGGCGGACCGACCAGCATGAACCCTGCGGACGGGCCGCATGCGGAGCTGTGATGACGTAGACCAGTGGTCAGCGAAAGGGGAGAGACGATGGGGAGCCCAACCGATCGGGGCAGATACTTGTGATGGTGTCGTTCTGGTGGAGTCGCGGAGACGAACTCGCCAACCACCAACTCGGGCAGATCCTGACCCGAGCAGGATGTTTGAACGGCGAGATCACCGACGCCGCGGCCGTCGATCGCGCCCTGCGTGCCGTCGGTGACGAGCCGGCCCTTGTTGCTGAGCTGGACGAATGGTGGCAAATGGTCGCGGCCCGCCGAAACGACAACACGACACAGAATCCTGGTCTTAGTCTCGGCGGTTCGATTCGGTACCTCACCGACCGTCTGGACGCGGACCGGGTTACTCCCGAGTCGATCGAGGAATGCCGCCGGCAGGTTGCAGCTCTCGATACCCAAATCGTCAGCGCTAAGGACCTACCCGAGCTGGCCCACCCCGATGCCGAGATGCTCACCCTCCTCGCTCGCTACATGGAGGCGCGGTCACGGGTATTGGCAATGACCTCAACGTGATCCATTCAGACACGCCCCTGTGGTAACAACTTGTGTTGAAATCGGTGGCGGCTTCGTGATCTCGTAGGTGTTGCGGGATCCTCCCCCCGAGCCCGGAATGGCCGCTCTGCCTCCCCTTGGCATCTGAGCGCGCCGGAAGCGCCCCAGTCTGGTTAATCAGCTGGGGCGCTTCCTATGGGGGCTTCTCGATCGGCTGGAAGGCGCAGGAGTTGCTGCCGCGGTGGCAGTTACGATGACGAACTACCGCGCTCTGCGCGCGGATGCCGGGCCCGTCAGTTTGAAACACACCGGAGGCTGGCGGGCCGCGGCATACCCTGATCTGTCAGCGATCGAACTTGTCTGGAGTTGCCCACCGATCCGATTGAGGTTCGGCGCCGACGCACGGTGGTATCCGAACTGTGGTGCCGCAAGTGCGACAGAAGAATGTGCGGTGCCCACCGTGCCCGGCGCTGGCGCAGCCGCAGACCTCCCACCCGACCAGGCACGTTCCGCCGATCAAATCGTGACCGTTGGGGCACTGGTCAGGGGCGGTTTCGGTGGATCTCACCCCCTGATCTTCGCACATACGTTCGAGATTGCTGCTAAGCTGGCAATGCCCCGGTCCGGAGGGAAGCCGGCCGGGGCATAACTCCAGTTCAGGGACGTAAAACGCCTCGCAGGTGGCCTACCGCGGAGCACAATCGGCAGATGGGCGGAGCAGCCAACAGGCCGGTCGCGCCGATGCTCGCGACCCTCGGCGCCCCTCCTCCGGGAGCAGATGAGCGTTGGGCTGCGGAGTTCAAGTGGGACGGCTGCCGCATCGTGGCTTCTACCTGTGGTGATGTCCCGGTTATGTGGTCTCGAAGCGGAAGCAGCGTCGGGCAGTCCTACCCCGAGGTCCTGGAGGCACTCGAGAGCGCAGTCGGTAATCGGCAAGCGATCCTCGATGGCGAACTACGTTGTGCTCGACGCCGGGGGCAGACCCTCGTTCGGACTCCTGCAGAACCGCATGAACGTAACCAGACCGACCACCGCCCTGCGGCGACGCGTCGCGGTCACTTTCTACGCGTTCGATCTCATATCCCTCGACTGGTCGGATCTGACGGCGACGCCCTATCTCGACCGCCGCGCGGCGCTGGCAGACCTCGACCTCGCGGGCCCGCGCCTGAAGGTGCCCCCGCACTGGGTGGGCATAGACAGCGAAACCATACTCGACGTGGCCCGACAGCACTCGCTCGAAGGCGTGGTGTTCAAGAAGGCCGCCTCGATCTACCTGCCTGGGACTCGATCGAAGTCGTGGATCAAGACCGTCCTCCGGCAGCGAGCGTCGGCGTTGATCGTGGGCTGGCTGGCATCCGGGGCGCAACACAACGTCGTGGGGTCTCATCCTGGGCGCCTACGACGACGCCGGCGATCTCGTGCCTATCGGGCAGGTCGGTACCGGATTTTCCGCGGCCATGCGCCGCCGGCTGCGGGACCAGCTCGTCCCGCTCGAGAGGCCGACGAGCCCACTGGCCACATCGTTGCCGTACGCGGCAGATCCGTGGATTCGCTGGACCGAGGCGAAAGTCGTTGTCGATGTGGACTTTCGGGAGTTCACCGGTGGGGGCCTCCGGCACCCCTCGTTCAAAGGGATTAGGGCAGACGTCCCGCCTCGCGACGTCAGGCGCAGCTCTTTGCAGTAGGCACCACAAGCTGGATGGCGAATGGGGAGAATCGGCGGATGGCGCAACGACAGATCACTATCACCCTGGACATTCCCGGTGCACCTGGGGACTCTGATGGTCGCCATGACGAGCTCTACGCCGACACGGCAAATGCCGTGTCGGATGACGCTCAAAGCGACGTCGGAACCTGTACTTGGTATTCAGAAGTGAACGGTGAACGGGGGTCACAGTTGCACACCGAGGAAATCAACGTTCCGAGTCGCTGACAAGGTTCGCGGGTTGCTCAGCATCCAGCAGTTCGCAGATCATCAAGCATTTCCTCGACAAGCTCGGTCAAGACCTCCATAAGACGGAGAGCACCGAGGTGCGTGGCAGAGCGGCCCGGAATGTCGATGTGCTCAATGAACCCTGCCTCACCCTCGAACTTCACCAAGGAAGAAGACGGCTCTTGACCTGGAGCGCCAACGGGCCGAAGGAGTTTCATTGTCGCAATGACGGCGTTATCCGCCAGTTTCGTAGCCTTGTCGGAAAGCTGCCGCACACTGGCTGAACGTTTGTCGAACGTTGCCTCACCACGGTGCGCAACGACGTGCAATGTTCGATGCTTGTCGTAGTTCACCAGTTGATTGAGAACCCAGACGGGATGGTCGCTCAGATCATCGGACTTGAACGGTTGTGCCGCAAGAATGGCCTGAGCAACCGCCGGCTCAACCCAGTCCGCGTTACGCTTCTCCCACTTCTCCCACTTCGACACATCGTCGAGGATCGGGAACTGGATCGACTTAGCCTCTTGATCTGTCAATGTCTGCCTAGCGCTGATATGGCTGAACAAAGTGTGATCGAGTGCAGCCCGCAGGTTCGTCAGGATGTCGCCAAGGATCAAACCCCACTCATTCGGTGGCTCCTCGTTCACCAGAGCGATGTATTCGACGATGATCTGTGAACTGTCCAGCGGGTCCTTCCGCTGGCGGTATGTGAAGCAGATAGGGTCTCGAGCCCGGTAGGCGTGGATCTCAGACTTAAAGAAGTCCAGGTGCTGCTTCGCTCTCGACAACTTGCTGTAGGCACTGTCCACTAGAAGCCACCGTTAGCCGAGATCAACGCGAACAAGATGGCGACGATCACCGCGGTAATCAGGTTGCTGAACACGATCAACGGGATCACCTGCGACGCACGCAACTCCGCCTGCACCACAGGGGCACGCACACCATCAGTCCACTTAGACCCATCCCAGAACCGCTGAAGAGACGGATTCTCAGGGTCAGTGCGCCAGCCTGCCTGCGGAGTCGGAGTCGTCACCATCGCATCAAAGCAGGCAAACCGACTGCGCGGTATCGGTCATTGAACTGACAAGCGATGACTAGATCTGGTCGTACTCGCTGATGTACTGATCGAGAGTGGCCCGGTTGGGGTCCTTCTGCGAGAGAACGTCAGCGATCGCTGTGGGCAAGCCGTCTGCACCCTTGTCGCGGTAGTGCTCGGCAGCTTCCTTGGTGACGCCGGCATTCTTCAATGTCACGAACAGCATCGAGGGAGTCATGGCGAGAGACTGTACCTGGGAAATGCGAGGCAGCCGGGCGAATCGCTTCCGCTCTGTCAACGAAAGAACGGTCGGCCCTTCTGGTTAGGGCTCTTTCCCTCGCGGAACTCACGAGACAACTCGAAGTCGTAGTAGTCAGTATCTCCGGCGCCATTGACGTACTTGATACTCCACAGACGAGTCTCCATCACCGAATCCTCCACGCTCCGGATCGCCTCTGCGAGGGAGTCGTACTCCTCTTCGCGCTGGAAGGAGTTCTTGTAAAGGAATGTGTAGTGCATACCGCAAGGATGGCTGAGACCGAGCCTGTCCGCCAGCAGAACTGATGTGGGCCATCAACTGTTCATCCGACACGCCGTCCAAGCGCACGACGCCCAATTACAAGAGCCCACGCCGCTTCGCTTCTTCGACAAACGGTGCGCCCTCATCCGTAAACGCCTTGGACGCCTCGACATCGCCCAGGGATGCGTATCGCTCCGCCTCGCCCGTGAAGTGTTCGACATAGCGCTGCAACTTCTCATCTACTGTTGGTCGCGTATGAGTCGATGCTGTTGGCGGGGGAGGGTTCGGCGTGGACGGCGCAGGAGGCTCGGCATGCGTCGGATGCGTTGGGGCTGACTCCGAAGGCTATGGTTGCGCTGGGTTGGACGGTGGGGTCATGAGCGCTCGCATTGTGTACGGGTTCCAGGGGTTCGGAGGGACGTGTCGCGACGGGCCGCCTGTGTCGGTCTCGCCTGTCAGAATCTGCCGATGAGCGAGATGTCAATGGAGCGGCGCGTACTCCAATTCATGGGCGCCTACACCGAGTTGCAGGATTCGATGCAGTTCTACGTCTATGGGCACCTTTCGGACGAGGAGCGGCAGGAATTCACCAAGCGGAACCCGGACAGCAAGATCCTTGATGCGTTCAAGAAACTGTGCCGACACACGTTGAATGTCGCGATGCCCGAGATGATCGCTGCCACGTACAAGGGAGCCGGCCCGTACCGGAACGACCTGGCGCACATGCTCAAGATCGAGTCGATTGAGGGCGAGAGACCCAATCGAGTGATGCGGTTTGTTCGCTACGACGACTACACAACTACGGGGGAGTGGGCGAGCCAGAACAAGAAGACAATCGAGATCACCGAACGCCAACTCCGTGCGTGGACCGATGACCTGCGTGACTGCCGCAAGTTCATCAACGTCATCTTGTGGATATCTGGGATGAAGGATTGGAGCGATGACGCGCAGATTGATGCGTCATCCATTCCGTGGTGGGACGGAAGGTGGGGCGAGCCGCCTCAGTTCGGTGAAGACTCCTACGCGCCGATTGGGCGGTACAGGGCTTCCACGAATCCCCGTGAGTACTGGTTGCCGAAAAATGACTGGTCGGAGCCCGCACCGCATCCCCTGGCGTGACCACTCAGGGTTTTCTGTCGGTCATGCCCGTTAGGGTGCGCATCATGAACGATGACTACACCATTGCCTGGTCCTGGCTCACCCCGGAGCAACAGCAGGCCTTGCGGGCTAATCCATCAGGTCCCGTGCCTGAGCAGTTGGTGCCGCGACTCCAGCAGATCGGGCTTCTCGGGGTCGGGACAAAGTATCTGACTTCGCCTACTGGCGTGCGGCAGACGTACCTTCCTCGCGACTTAGTGACGTTCATCGAGACGCTGCCGCTTTCTGCATAACGCACTTCGGGCATTTCATGCCGACTACGCCTCCGCCGTCCTGAGTGATGGTGGGGGCGTTTCGATCGTTGATCGGCTACGGCATCTGGTCGGGTGCAACCCAGCGTTCCCCGGGTTTGAAGTCCTGGCCGGCGCACGGTGGAACGTACAAGGTGATGTCACACCTGCGGCAGTAGAAGCTGCGATGCCCGCCGTACGTCGCCTTCGGGCATGAGCAGACGACCCAACCCACCAACAAGTCCCGCCGGTCAGCGGGTGACCGTTCTCGCGACTGTCTGGTGCCTTTTCAACCTTCGGTGCCACACATTGAATCTCTGGTTCGACTTCAACGACCAAGAAAGCGGAGATATTCCTGGCGGGGACATGTCGTCTCCCCAGGTCAAGACGGTTGCCAGCGCCCCCGCTTGTTCCCTGAAGCCCGCCAGGCGCGGCTCCAACATACTTTGATCCCCTAGGGTGCTTGGTCTTGCGGGGATCGGCGGAACCTGGCAAAGTGGCAGCTCACAGGGAACGGCGTATAACCGAGCCCCCTAGCCTTGGAGATATGAAATGTTGCACATCAAGATGACCAAGGCAGTGCCGGCCACCGATCCGAACGACCCATTGCCCCGCGACTTTTACGGATGGGACAAGAACAAATCCCCGCAGGCCAACTGGGATGCCAACCGCGGCTATTACGCTCTCGGCGCGGCCGCGGACCGCGAGCGATACGTCCTGTTGTCCTTCAACGAAAAACAGAAGGTCGTGATGGCGGCAGAGATCGACGAAATTATCGATGCGGCGGGAAAACCGAACCGGCGAATCATCGAAGGCAACCTCCTGACGAAAGGCCACCCCGTCTACGACGCCTATGTCGGCCGCCCTTCGCCCGAAAAGTCGATCGGTGCCCGCAATCCGATCACCTACATCGACGACAGCACCCCCGGATTCGGGCGACCATGCCTGTGCGGCTGCGACACGGAAGTCCACGGAGCGCTCTTCGTGCCGGGTCACGACCAGGCGGCCCTGCATCAGCGCGTCGCCAAGATCGGCTCGATCGCCGACTTCCTTCAGTGGTTCGACAACACCACCAACGCCGAAGCGAACTTCGACGAACATGGGCCGACCGTGCTCCGCGGCGATGGACGAATGGACCTGACCGTATACCCGGACGGGCGAATCGATCTGAAGTTCGACCCGAAGAAGTCGGATCAACAGCAATGAACCGATAGACATCACCACGTAGTTCTGCCGCCCGGTTCTCGCACGACTAGCGATCAGGTTCCGACACATCGACCCAGGGGGGAGGGGACATGTCATCTCCGCAGTACTCTGCGCTCATGTGTCGCTCGAAATCACACGGAGCCCGCCGGTGCCCGGGGTGCGGTAGTTACAGTGCCGCAGCGAAAGCGAACGCGAACCGCCGGCACGGCCGCAACGCCCGCAAGAAGGTCGTCGACCACCTGAAAGAGCAAGGGATGGTCGAGACCGCGGCCGCGGTGCAGTCGGCGCCACCGAGCATCCTGCCGGAGTTGATGGCCGCGTTGGGCATCGACCAGTCGGTGCTGGGGGACACCCCGATGCCGAGTGTGCACGCGAACCCGCCGTCGGCGAAACTGCTGATCGCCCATGCTGAGGCCGAGCGCGCGAAGCTGGCCGGCTCGCAGATCACTTCGGCGCAGGCCGCTCTCGATGAAGCCGAGCAACGCGTCGCCGACGCCGACGCGGAGGCCGAGGAAGCCCGCAAGGCGGTCAACCGGATTCGGGCCCGACTGAGGAAGGCAAAGAAGGCTGTCGAGGACGGCACCGGTTCATCGTTCGACGTCGCAGCGAAGCAGAAGGAGCTCGACGACGCCAAGCAAGCGCATATCGACGCCAAGCGCCGGCAGGTCGAGGCCCGGGAAGATCTGGAAGCGGCGAAGTTCGGGATGCGCGACGACATGGCCAGTGGCGCCGAGCGTGATGCGTACTATGCGTCGCTCTCGGATGACGAGGTCGATGCGATCGCCCGATCGCTCAACCGCCGCGCCGCAGCTGAAGCGGCGCAGGCGCTCTCCGAGGGTGGCCAGCCCGCCCTGGCGCCGGCTCCCCGGGACACGAGCATCTACAACGCCGGCACCATCGCGATGGAAACCGGATCCGGTGTCACCGAAGTCGAGGGGCGTCTCCTCGACGGCGGTACCGCCATCTACCGGCGCGGAGCCTCGGACTTCGTCATCTTGCAACGCAAGGGCGACGCCTACCACCCGGTTGCCCAGGCGCACGGCAAGAACGACGCCCTGGCCAAGGCCAACCGCATCCCCGTCATGACCGGGCCCGATCCGTTGCCTGCGAACGCCACCGAGATGCAGAAGCAAGCCCACGCCATGAAGGGGGACGTCGCCCTCGTCGTGGCTCGCCGAGCAGTCGACGGCTACGCCTCCACACCGTCCGCTCAACAGGCGACGATCGACGAGGAGATGGCCGAGGCGCGGGACAAGCTGACCGACTCGGTCGGCGGCGGCCCCGTCCGCGCGGACATCCACGACGGCATCAAGCGGCACCGTCGTGCGATGCAGGAGAAGGCCGCGGTCGAGGCCGGCGAGCAGGCCCGGGCGAAGGCACTGGCCGTCGGCGCAACCAAGGCCGAGGCGGACGCGGCATACGCCAAGGCACACCGACGCGCACTGGGAACCCAGACGGTCGGCGGAGGCACCATCCCGCACTTCGACCACGACATCCCACCGCAGAGTCTCGGCGCCGACAAGCACGCCAGCCTGTGGCGCAGCGGAATACGCGCCTACGGCAAGGAAACCGCTGACGACTACGCCGTGATCGCGCAGCGGGCCGGCGACCTGAAGGCCTGGGGCTTTACGACCGGACCCGGCGGGCACGTGCAGACCTCGAACATCGGCGCGCTGACCACCTCGAACGCGGAATTCGTGCAGAAGGTGCTCAGTTACAAGGAGCGCAGCGCACTGACCACCTACACCGGCGGCAGCTACCGCTCGATCAACGCCGCCATCACCGGCCGCGACGCGAACCCGTCCGGGCACATCAAGACCGTGGTGTCCCAGCTGGACTCGGCATTCGACAAGTTCCGCGGGCACAACCCGAACAAACAACCGATGACACTGGTTCGCGGCACCCAGGTCCCGAGCGGGTGGAAGGGCACCACCGAGGAGTACATCGACTCGGCCTTCACCGTCGGGTCGCGGATGGAGATCGGCAAGGTCACCAGCTTCTCCACGAACCACGGCACGGCGCACAACTTCGCCGGCCACCCGCCGTACATGATGGTCGTCCGCACTCGGGACGGGCTTCCGGTCAAGTCGATCTCGAGCTACTCCTCCGAGGACGAGGTGGTTCTCCCGATGGGCACCCACCTGCGCTGCGTGAAGGTCGATCATCACGGCATCAGCGGCCGGCCGACGGTGTACATGGTCGCCGAAGACCTGGTCGCCGAAGCCGACGGCGGCACCGGCGGTAGCGCGACCAAGGCCGCGTAAACCCACACCTACCAGGTAATATGACACGTCCCCTCCTGAAGGGGCGACGAGGGAAGGGACCATCACCATGGCCGCACTCAACGACGAGCAGCTCGACGAGATCCGCCGGCACCTCGACGAAGGCATGACCCCCGACGCAATCGCCGACTACCTCGGCCGCGTCGCCGACCTCGACCTGATGGACATCGTCACCATCCGCTCCGCGGCCGTCGCCCTCTCGCGTGGGGAGACCCCGTGACCGCACCCACCACCGGCAGCGACACCGCACTGCTCGCCCGCTACGCCAACGCCCTGACCGGCCTGGCCGCCGGCGACGCCTGGGGATACCAGGTCGAATTCACCAGCTACACACGGATGCCGGCCCACCCAGTAGCCCCACCGGTCGGCACCTGGACCGTGTCCGACGACACCCAGATGACTATTGCCCTTCACCGGGCTCTGGCCGAGATCACCGACTTCGACGACATCGAAACGGTCACCGACGCCATCACCCGGCAGTTCTTCCTGTGGCAGGTCGACCCCGACAACACCCGCGCCCCCGGCCGCACCTGCATGACGTCGCTGCACAACCTCCGCGCCGGCGCCCGCTGGTACGACACCGACGGCGCCGTCGAGTCCGCCGGCTGCGGGGCCGTGATGCGCCTGGTCCCCACCGCATTCGCCCCCGAGCTCTACTGGCTGGGCTTGACCGCTCTGCAGGCCGTGATCACCCACAAGCACCCCCGGGCCGTCGTCCCGGCGCTGCTACTCGCCGATGCCACCCGCCACGCCCCGGCCCAGCGCGGCCGGTACCTCGAACATGCCCTCACGACCGCTGCACAGATCTACAACGGCACCAGCACCTGGACCGAGGACCGCTACCTGCAAGATGTCCTCGCCCCGATCACAGGGGACGTGTCATCTTTCCTGGTAGATGGCTTGAATGACGACGTGGCCGACGCGCTGATGCGCGCCGCGGACAGCCGGGACCGACTGCAGAATGTCGAGCCGGCAAGCTACGGCGACCCGTGCGCCGGCATCGGTGAAGGCTGGGAATCGGCCAGCGCCGCAGCCCTCGCTCTCCTGGTCGCCGACATGGCAACCGCCTCGGGCGGCGACGCTCCCGCGCTGACCGGCCCCCAGGCCCTCGCCTGGGCCTCGACCAGCAACGGCGACTCCGACTCCATCGCCTGCATCGCCGGCGGAATCATCGGCTCTGCGCACCCTGAGCCCGACTACTGGGCAGCGAACGGACTCAATCCGACTTTCGAGCCCCGCTACGCCGAAGAGCTCGCCGCCGCGGCGCGTCAGGGGACGTGTCGTCTGCACTGGTAACCACGACATCGACGAGCCGCCACCAGCTCGTTGATCGGGATTCGCTCCAGCGCTTTGCCCGTCGGCACGACCAGTGCCGGCGGGTATTTCGCTATCTACTTCGACCTGAAAAAGTCGGGGTGTGGCGGTGAGTGATCAGCCAGTCCTGGAACGGGAGAATGGCCTCAACCAGCCTGCACGACCCCGACGCCCGGCCCATCGCCAAGGGACGGCTCGGCAAACCGGTCGAGTTCGGCCACAAGACCCAGCTCGTCGAAGGCGACGACGGCGTGATCGTGGACCACAACGTCGAACGCGGCAACCCGGCCGACGCACCCCAGCTGGCACCAGCCGTGGATCGGGTCCGCACACGCGCCGGCCGGCCACCACGCACGGTCACCGCCGACCGCGGATACGGCGAGAAAGCCGTCGAGGACGACCTCCGTGACCTCGGCGTGCGCAACGTCGTCATCCCCCGCAAGGGCAAACCCTCGGCTGACCGGCGAGCCGAGGAACACCGCCCGGCGTTCCGACGAACAATCAAGTGGCGCACCGGAGTCGAAGGCAGAATCAGCGCCCTCAAACGTGGATACGGCTGGGACCGCACCCGCATCGACAGCACCGAAGGCGCCAAGATCTGGGTCGGCCACGGGGTCCTGGCGCACAACCTGGTCAAGATCAGCACCCTGGCAGCGTGAAGGACGCGGATCGGGGGGGACTTGCGGCCAACCCAATCCCGACCGGCCGAGAACAGCCAAATCATGCGCACCGGGGCGCCTCGTTTTTCAGGTCGAAGTATCTAAGGCGCCACCCCGGCCGCCCTGCCGGTTTGACCTGTTGAACCTCTCGCGCCGCCCGGAGACACTTCCTCACGTTTGACATAACATCGTGACGCTGTAAGGTGGTTCTTGAATGAACGACGAAGACAACGGGGGAGCCGCCATGTATGACCTGCCGATGGCCAACCTGCACGAGGCCTTGGCGCAGATCGACAAAGCGAATGCACGCCTGGCACGCAACCAACATCGCCGAGCGGTTCACCTACGTCCTCGACCCCTACACCCGCGAGGAGACCAACGCCCTCGGCATCACCACCGCACAGGAACGCGTGCGTCTGACCCTGTCCGCCCCGCGGATCGGATTCGACGGCTGGGTATTCGTCGCCCGCCTGGTCGAGGAGGAAGCCGGTTACGTGACCTTCTGCGCACCAGGGCAGAACCTCGACGGCTGGGCCCGACTGGACACCCCGCACTGCGACTACTGCGGCAAGTTCCGGCGCCGCGCCAAGCTGTACGTGCTGCGCCACACCGGCACCGGCGAGATCAAGCAGGTCGGCGCCAGCTGCATCACCCTGTTCCTCGGCGAGAAGGTCGCCGGGCTGTGGACCCTCGAATACGACTTGGACGAGCACCTGCCCACCCCGGGCGGCGAGGAGTGGGGCGAACCGGTAACCCGTGGAGATCGGTCGCTGCACAAGCTCGACACCACCGCCCTCGCACTGGCCTTCTCCGAGGGCGGGCGCGGCTACATCTCCCGCGCCCGGGCCCGCGACCGCGAGATCCCCGCGGCCGCAGACACCATCGCGACCGCGGTGTGGGACTGCAGTTCATCCGCAACCAGGAGCTGCGCCGCGAACTCGCAGAAAGGGTGACGGAGGCCCGCCGGATCCGGACCGAGCAGCCCGAGCTGATCGACGCCGTCCTGGCCTCCGCCTCGACCATCGATGCGGCCAGCGATTACGGGATGAACCTGCGGACCCTCCTCGCCGGACACTACGTTTCGGCGAAGTCGGTGGGTATCGCCGCCTCACTGGTGGCGGTCTACGCCCGGCAGCAGCAGCACGAGGCTGAACGCGCCACCATCGCCCCGGGTTTCGTCGCCCCGAAGGGTGCCAAGGTCACCGACCTCGACGCCACCGTCACCGTCTCCCGCATCATTCCCGGCCACTACGGCGCGAAGACCCTGCTGGTTCTCCGGACCGAGGGAAACCAGCTGGTCAAGTGGTTCGCCACAGGCTTGCGCGACTTCGAGCCCGGCCAGCGGGTGCGGATCCTGCGCGCCACGGTCAAGGACCACGAAATGTTCCGCGGCCAGGACCAGACAGTGGTCACCCGCGCCAAGCTCGAGGACCTCGAACCCGCCGTGTAGTGCGCACTCCAGAGCAGACCCCAGGCACGTCGCGGAAAACCGGAACATCCCGGGCCTCCCGCCGTCGCCGCCCCCGGAAGGACTCCGCCGTGCCTCCAGTGATTCGCCCGCACTTCAGTTACAACGACCCCACTCTCGCCCCGCCGGAACCGGGCAAGGACCTGGTTCTCGAAGTAGGCCTGATCTTCTCCCGTCCCGGCATCGGCCCCAAAGGTGGTGGCCAGTACGGCGGCATCCCGCTGTCTGTCGGCCCAACCACGACCCTGTTCCGTCGTCACGACGGTATCGAGATGCGCCTGCCGAATACCGATTTGCTGCTGTGGCACACGCCGTTCCTCACACAAGCCCATTACCGCGGCGTCACAGGCCTGAACCGACGACCTGGGTGGGAATGGCTGACATGGACCCTCGCCGACCACGTCGCCTACGATATGGCCGTCGCAGCGGTCCCCGCGCATGGCGTCGTCCCCGTCACCGAGGAGGCGGCGGCCTCGCCTCTGGTGATCGTGCCGTGCGGTGGACGCAAACGCGGCGAGCCAGCCCCCGCTGGAGCCCTCTATACCGGCTCCTACCACCGACTTTGCCAAGAGGCTGCCTGCCGACTGGCACCTCTCGAGGACATCCGCATCCTTTCCGGACTGCACGGCTTACTCGACCTCGACACAGTCGTCGCCCCGTACGAGATGCGCCTCGGCAGCCCGGGTTCCGTCACCGCCGACACCGTCCACGCCCAGGCCGCTGACCGAGGACTCCTCGGCGCCCCGGACGTCGTCGTGCTGGCGGGGCGGGACTACAGCCGGATCGTCACCGCCGTATGGCCGCACGCCCGCACTCCGCTGGCCGGCAGCCGCAGCATGGGCGAGCAGCTGCAGCGCCTCGCAGGAATCGCCGCCGGTGGAGGTCTCGACCACATTGGCCTGCATCAGAAGTCGGCATGACCGAGAAATGTGGGTATGCCGCGCTACATTGCCCACCGGGCAACTCATGCCCGGTCTTGGTAGGGAGGAGACAAGAATGCTGATCGTTGCAATGCTCGCTCTAGGGGTGGCGTTTCTGGGCGGGGCGCTGTATCCGCTGCTGGGGGTCGTGCGGAGCTGGAGTGATGGGGATCGATCCAAGAATCAGGCGATGGTCGCAGCCATGTCGCTCGTGGCCCTTTACGGCCTGCTGTTCCTCTATTCGGGGGTGGCAGGGCTTTTCGGCGCGCGGCTGTCCGCCATAACCATCCTCTCCTTCTTTGCGGTAACTGTGTTGGTCGGTACGGTCTTCGCGGTGGCGAGCTTGTACTCGAAACGTCGCGCATGGTCGTTGGACAACGAGCTGCGGGCCGCGTCCGGCCGCCCCGGCCGCCGTCATTGGATGCCGCCTCTGTTGGTTGGACTCGTGTGGCTCATGGGCGGATTCATTGCCCAGTTCGGCGTTCTGCTACTGGTGGCCAGCCTGAGTGTTGGGGAACGCTCGGCTGAGACCACGACGGACGACCTCGGCGTGACCGTTGCGATTGTGTTCATGGCTGCTGTCATGGTGATAGCGGCTGGTGCTGCGGGCACCCAGAAATGGCGGCTGGACCGAGAAGAGAGCCGACTGCAGGTATCTGACCGCGTGATGTCGCAGCGAGGACACGGAGGCGGAAGAGGATGAATGAAGACGACAGCATCGCGGCGACCTCCCTGGACTGGTCCACGGTGGTTCTGAAGGAATCCGAGCCGCCGCCGGCCCGCCCAGCGGAAGACGGGTTACTGAGCGTCTTGCTCGGGGTCGTCCTGCTCTCGATCGGCGGAACCATTCTGACGGCGATCCCGCTGCTGTTTGCGGGGGCAACGGTTGCGCTGGCAGCCTTCGCGGGCGTCGAGGTGAGCTTCCTTAGCGAGCACTCTGACGCTCTCTGGACACTGGCCGGCGCAACCACGGCGACATTCCTCGTTGGGGTTGCTGCAGTGGGCGGCGTGACAGCACTCGGTGCGGTGAGGAACAAGCGAAAGCCCAACGAGATCACCGGCAACCAATTGGCCGCGGCTCCTCACGAGGTGCGCGCCCTCGTGAGTGACGCTGTCCTTACCGTCGAAACGATTAAGGATTCCCGCGCGTGGCGAGAAGGGCTGTTCACCGATGTGGACCTGCGGGGGGCTATCTGGGACATAGGCTCCCGGGTTCTCGCGGCCACAGAGCTGCATGACGCCATCACCGCGGCGGGCGAATCCGGTAGCGGCGCGCTTGCGCCCGAGGACGACCAGACCTACGTGCTGTCGTGCGCCCGAATCGCCGATGCAGTTCAGGCGTTGCGGGACGCGGCCGCCGCAGTAATGCAGCTGTCGGCC
This sequence comes from Rhodococcus mengyinensis, assembly GCF_048381435.1. Classification (NCBI taxonomy): domain Bacteria; kingdom Bacillati; phylum Actinomycetota; class Actinomycetes; order Mycobacteriales; family Nocardiaceae; genus Rhodococcus; species Rhodococcus mengyinensis. The sequence goes on from NZ_JBLWIT010000077.1 coordinate 56,062, forward strand.
GAACTCGCCGCCGCAGATGCCGTCGCACAGCAGGGCGCCGAGCGTGCCGAGCGAGCAGAACAGTCCGCAGGGCGAATTGAGCGTCTAGTCACCGCACAGGCCGCCTCCTCGACGACGCCGGCCACGGCGGTCACCGACCTCAGCGAGACGATCACCACCCGGACGGTTGCGTACAGGGAACTGCGCAAGGCCTGACCTGGAATAACGAAACCCCAGCCCTCCCAGGGCTGGGGTTTCGTCGTGTGGTGGGCGAGGATCGCGTCAGCTGCGTCGTCTGGACCCCAGATGTACGGAGGGACGTGTCAGCACGGCAGGTCAACGGATGTTTCTGGCGAAAATTGAGCATCCGGTGAACTACGTCGCAGGGGTGTGGGCGTCGACGAATCGGCGGATGACCTTGTCCCAGCCCAAGGACTCGAGGAGTTCCGCGGCGGCGGCACGTGAGGTGAGTGACCGCATTACGTCGATGTCGAGGTCGCCGCTGGTGCCCAGGACGTCGTCGAGCCGCAGGCAGTCGACGTACCCGTAGTCCGTCCAGGGGTCGACGTGGCTGTCCCAGTCCGCGGTATCGGCGTACGGCCCACCGAGACGCAGCTTTCCGCTGCGGTGGATCATCACGTACCGGGGAACCACCTGCATCGTCTCGTCGGCAGTCGCCAGGGTCACCTCGGGGTCGGCGGCGGGATCTGCGCTCGCGAGCCGGCGGTCGTAGGACGCCGTCTTGACCGTTGCGACCTCGACCAGCGCCCGCACGTAGACCCATCGCGCCCGCTCGACCGAACCTGCCCACGCCGATTCCTCGTCCGCGCAGGAGAACATGTTCTCGGCCGGGGTGCGTATCAGCAGCCGCGTCCCCACCCGTTCGTGATCGACAACCAGTTCCCCGTCGACGACGAGTTCGCCGGCGTGCTCGCGGACCCCGGTGATCGTCGCCACCGCGAGCACCTCGCCATCCGGGGCGGTGACGAACAGTTCACGCTCGGAGCGGACGCTGTCGGCATCACCGGGAAACGGGCCACGACCTCTGGTGAACGCTTCGTGCTGGGTCAAGTCGGCCCGAAACCAGGTCTCGGTCATCCCCAACGGATGATCGCGCACCTCTCGCAGGTCACCGAGCCGAACCCTCAACGCCACAGGTCGATCCTCCCCAATTCGTCGCCGGCACACCGCCGGAGCACTGTTGGATGGTAGCTATTGACCTGCGGCGATGTCCGATAAGTGTGGCCTAACCGGTGTGAAAGATGTGGCTGAGCTCCGCTTCTAGAACTCGGACACGCCGATGATCGTGTCCCAGCTCAACCACTTCTGGGGCGCTCCGTTCGTGTCGACGACACCGCCGAAACCATTGTTTCCCCAGTAGGGTCGCAGGCAATGTACGACCGACCGAGGGGGACCGGTGACGGGTTCTGCATCCGAAAAGACCATCTCGCCCGCATCACGCGCGTTCTGGGACCGCAGCTTCGCGGGCCGTCGCGCCCTGTTCGAGGAGCTTCGTCAGCGATCGCCGATCCAGTTCCACGCGGAAACAGCCGGTCCGGGCTTCTGGTCGGTCGTCGGATACGACGACGTGGTGGCGGTCAGCCGGAACCCGGAGGTCTTCTCCTCGGCCAAGGGCTTCACCATCGACGACGTCCCGGCCGAGATCCTCGAGTTCGCCATGTCGATGATCGCCATGGACGATCCCCGTCACCGGCGTCTGCGGGGCATCGTGCAATCGGCGTTCACCGCGGCCTCGGTGCGGGGCATCGCCGAGCGGGTGCGCGGCGACGCTGCGCAGATCGCCGCGGACCTGCCCCGAGATGCCGAGTTCGACTTCGTCCCCGACGTCGCGACCCGATTGCCGGTGCAGGTGATCTGCGAGCTACTCGGGATCCCGGAGAGCGACCGGCCGATGATCCTGGCCGCGGCGGCCGACGTCATCGCCGGAGGCGGTGATCAGGAGTTCGTCACCGCACCCGGCGGCGCGGCCGGCCTCGGCCAGATCTACGGATACGCCCTCGAACTCGGCGAGAAACGCAAGGCGGACCCCGGCGAGGATCTGACATCCCGGCTGGTGTCGACGACGGTCGACGGCGAGACCCTCACACCGACCGAGTTCGGGTCCTTCGTCATCCTCCTGATCACGGCCGGCTTCGACACCACCCGGCAAACGTTGGCCTGGGCGCTGCATCTGCTCAGCGAGCACCCCGACCAGAAAGAACTGCTGCTCGCCGATTTCGCCGGCCACATCGACAACACGATCGACGAGGTGATCCGCTTCGCCTCCCCGGTGCCCTACATGCGGCGCACCGCGACCGTCGACACCGAACTCGGCGGCGCCCACATCGCGGCGGGGGACAAGGTCGTCATGTGGTACCTGTCCGCGAACCACGACGAACGCATCTTCGACGGTCCGGGCCGGTTCGACATCACCCGGGCGAACGCCGGCAAGCACCTCGGTTTCGGCGCGAAAGACATCCACCACTGCCTGGGTATGAACCTCGCACGGCTGGAGCTGCGCGTCATGCTCGAAGAACTTTTCACCGCCCACCCCGCACTTCACGCAGTGGGCGAACCGGAACTGCTGCTCTCCGCATTCGTCAGCGGCATCGATTCACTTCCAGTCCGGACACGTGACTGACGGTGCCCCAGGCGCCACCTCGATGACAGAATAAAGAGCCTGAACAGCGAAGATGGCATGTCCCCTCCGCTCTGACTCCAACGGGACATCGAAGAGTCACCGGGGTCAGTCGCGCACTCGGTATCCGACTTCGCCGAATCGTCTAGCGGCAGAGTCCCCGAACGCCGAAACTCCCCCGTCCTCCCAGTGAGGACGGGGGCGTTCTGGGGTCGGGAGGGATAGCCGGCGGGGCAGGGAAATGTCATCTGTGCAGCTCAGGCCAAAAATCTGACTCCGGTGACATCGAATGCGGGCGAACGCCAATCACTCTGAGCGTCGGCGCCGAGGCTTCTGCACATCGGTGCGCGCGCCCTGTCCGGGTCTGTTGTTGGCCCACTCGATGACTTCGCCGCGCTTCCACAGCGGCGTTCGCCCGATCTTCTCGACCGGGGCCGGCGCCTGCCCCCGGGCGACATACGAGCGCCACGTCGAGGCGGAGATCTCGGTGCCGGACTCGGCCTTGATCAGGTCGATGCACTCCTGCGAGGTGAGCCTGTTCGGGTTGGCCATCTCAGATCTCCGCGTAGGTAATGGCCTGGACCGCGGAATCGCAGACGTACGGCCGAGTGAACGATGACGACTTACCGGTGCAGGGCGGCCTGCAGCCGGGCGCAGTCCGGTGACGCGGGGGTTCCATGCGCTAGACCCTACAGCTCGAGGATGTAACGCCAGCGTGCCTGTCTGGGGCATGTGGTATCTCTGCATACTTGCAACAATACAGCATGACGATGTAAGGTAGTGCTCGAAGGTGAAACTCGCCAAGGGAAGACGGTGCGAAATGACGCAGGCGGCAGATTTGAATACTCGTCCGGTCGAGTTCGCGAAGGGAGACCTGGTCGCGTGGACCGTGCGCCCAGGCGTCTACATCGTGGTCACGCGGTCGCGGGCATCGGTGGTCCTGCTGCCAGTGGTGCCTGAGCCGTACGCCACGCCTGACGGCGGATGGATCACCCATCCGTCCAAATTGCGCCCCGTCGACTTCGTCGAGGTCGGACGTGCCGCACACGCGGAGGGGGAGACCCTTTCTCCTGCCCTGAGTGCGGTAGTGCGCCGCGCACTCGATGGCCTGACCGTCGGCGACAGGCTCGGTCGCAAGATCATGTCCGACTTCGTCGACGGATGGACGGCCGCGAGCCTCGCCGAGCGCTGAACAGCAATGCCAGTAATGCCAGCAATCAAGGGGGAACCATGCCCGATCAACTCGTCCAGGGCCGCAATGTGCTGGACCTGCGCCCCGGCGACGTCGTGCGCGAACGCAATGGCGACTGGCCAGAGCCGTTCACCGCGGGCGAGTTCTACGACTACACCGTCGCCGAAATCGACCGCGTCAACACCACCACTGTGCACGTCGCCATCGTCACCGACGGATTCCCCGCCGCCGTGCCCTACAGCCCCGACCAGTGGGTGACCGTCGTCGAGGAGGTGAAGGCATCCCGATGACCCCGAACTGCATGTCGGAGGGTGCCGTCACGATGGCCACCGAGGAGGAGACGATGACCGAAGCAGGCAACGGTCCCCGGGAATGGGCGAGGCGCATGCTCACCCCGGGCCATGCGGTCATCCTCGATACCGAGACCAGCGACCTCGACGGATCGATCCTCGAGGTGGCCGTCATGGACGCGGCCACCGGCACCGTCCTCCTCGACACCCTCGTCGATCCCGGCGACGTGCAGATTCACCCCGCGGCGGCAGCCGTACACGGCATCAGCGCCGCCCAGCTCATCGGCGCTCCAGGCTGGCCCACCGTGTTCTCCGCCCTCGCAGCGGTCACCGCGGACCGGGTCCTACTCGCCTACAACGCATCATTTGATCAGAGCCGCATCCTGCACGACTGCCACCGCCACAGCCTCGACCCCCTGCACCTGGCCGACACCGAGCGGTGGGGATGCGTCATGGTGAGGCGCTCCCAGGCCGAAGGCGTCGAGAAGAACATCCGACTCGACGGCGCACACCGCGCCCGCGGCGACGCAGAAGCAGCCCGCACAGTCCTCCAGGGCATCGCAGACGGCCCTACCGGCACTCCTGCACCCTCTTGCGGCCGAGACGCCGCTCACCGCCCTGACGCGGTCGCTACGACCCCTTCCAGGGAACTGCTCGCAGAGGTGTCCTGCCCGGCTGACGCAGCCTCGTCGACACCGTCGGTGACGGGCCCCTACCTGCATAGATGACACGTCCCCCTCGCTGGAAAGAAGATGACATGCCCAAACCTTCCGGCCACGACACTCCGCGCCGCACCGTTCATGTGATCGACCGCAGCGGGTGGGGAACCAGCGGCGCCTACCCTGCGATCCGTGCTCTCACGCTGATCTGGACGTGCCCCACTTGCCAAGGCCCGCGGGGAATCCCGCAGAAACACCGCTTCCATGAGGACGGCGAATGGCTTACCTGTGACCGATGGGACAACCCGTGCGGCCACGTCGACATGTATGTGTCGGTCCTGAACGAATCCCGAAAAGGGTAGAGGGCTAGACCGGGTTTCTTTGTGGGACTTAATCCAAGGGTTTGCGACATCACATCGTCGCGCTGTAATGTAATTCTCGTACAGTCCGACACGGAAGGTCACCGTCATGAACGACAGCACCGCCGTCATCACCGCAGACATCGTCACCGCAGCTCGCCAGCTCGACTGGGGATCGATCGTGATCCGAGACGGACAGATCGCCGCGGTCGCCCTCGACGACGAGGTAGAAGGAGACGAAATTCTGGCGGACCACTTCGACCTGTGCGAACTGGCGGAGTCCGCGAGCGACGCCGCCATTGCGGCAGAGCTGAACGCGACTTCGCGCGACTGACCCGCAGACCCCCAGTAATCCCACTGACAAGGAGTTCTCATGTCCCACGCTCTCGCCGAAGCCATTACCCCGGACCACCCCCGCGACCGCATCGTCGGCGTGCACGGATACCACCGCGACGAGGCGGGTTCGCGGTTCGCGACCGTCCGCCTCGCCGACGGCTCCAAGGCCGAGATCGACCTCCTCGACATCTTCATCTCGCACCCGATCCGAGAGGTCGCCGCAGCGGCCTGACACACATCCGAAAAGCCTCACCTACCCAGTTGAAAGGACCCCGCAATGCCCGCCAAATTGAACGCCGAAGCGGGGGAGGCGGAGCGGTGAACGAGTACTTCCCGCCCGACTGGGACAACCGCCCCCGCGTCGAACCCTGGAACGGCCACATCACCCGTCAGATGTGGCTGGCCAGGGACAAAGAGGACCTGGT